>JABDKL010000063.1 GCA_013002225.1 Winogradskyella sp. | reverse complement strand
TATGGCGAATTAATAGAAATTAGCGAATTAAGAAAGCAAATAGAAGATTTTTATAAAAATTCAATCTCTGATGATATTAGAAATAAAATGATATCCTTATTTTTTGATATTGTAAAACCTAATGTTGCAATTAATGAAAGTTTAACTCAAAAAAACTTAGAAGAAAATTTACTTCAGATCTCGCAAACTCGTGGTAGCATAGAGAAGGAACAGCTTATAATTTCTAAAGGTCAGGTTATAGAAGACGAAGAGTATAAAATCCTTAATTCTTTAAAATCTGAATATGAATCTCAGGTATGGAATACTGCTAACTATAACTGGGTTCTAATAGCCTACACCTTATTAGTGGCTTTAGCATTACTTATGCTCTTGTTATTTCTTAGAAAATATCGAATGAGTGTTTTTCTTAATAATACCAAGGTTACTTTTATATTTTTTAACATTGCTTTGATGATTTTTCTAACCACTTTGGTTATTAATTATAATTCACAATTTATTTATGTTGTGCCCTTATGTATTCTTCCACTGGTATTGAAAGCTTTTTTTGATGCGAGGTTGGGCCTATTTGCACATGTTTTAACAGTATTACTACTAGGATTCATAGTGCCAAATAGTTACGAATATATGTTTCTTCAAATCATTGCTGGTATTGTAACCATTCTTACTGTTTCGGAATTATATAAGCGAGCGAATCTATTTATATCTGTTGGACAAATCACCTTTATTTATATAATTGCATATTTTGCTTTTTTCGTTATTCATGAAGGTCAGCTCACTGGACTTAAGTGGGAAACTTTTGGTTTGTTTGTTCTATGTGGTTTGGCGACCCTTTTTGTTCAGCCATTAATTTATATGTACGAAAAAATATTTGGGCTGGTCTCTGATGTGTCTCTATTAGAATTGTCAGATACTAATTCAAAGTTACTTAAAGAGCTTTCTAATAGAGCTCCGGGGACATTTCATCATTCTTTAAATGTAGCAAATCTTGCAGAAGCTGCGGCAAATGAGATAGGTGCAAATACCATGTTAATTAGAGTAGGTGCATTATATCACGATATTGGTAAAATGTTTAATCCTACGTATTTTACAGAAAACCAGAGTACAGGGATTAATCCTCATGAAGAATTGTCAAGTACCGAAAGTGCCAAGGTAATTATAGATCATACCATAAAGGGAATAGAAATAGCCAAAAAGAATAATTTACCTGATCGTGTCATCGATTTTATACGAACGCATCATGGAACGAGCGTGGTTTATTTCTTTTATATGAAAGAAAAAGCAAATAATGAAAATGTAAAGATTGAAGATTTTACTTATCCAGGACCAAAACCTTTTAGTAAGGAAACTGCAATTTTAATGATGTGTGACAGTGTTGAGGCAGCATCTAAAAGTTTAAAAGAACCAACTAGTACTAAAATTAATGAATTTGTGGAGAGTATAATTAATAAACAAATGGAAAGTGGTCAATTCCTAAATGCAGATATTACGTTTAAAGAAATACAATCTATTAAGAAAGTTTTGAAACATAAACTTGCCAATATTTATCACCTAAGAATCGAGTACCCTGAATAAAACAAAAAAGTCTTACTATTCTTAGTAAGACTTTTTGTGAGCCCGATAGGATTCGAACCTATGACCGCCTCCTTAGAAGGGAGGTGCTCTATCCAGCTGAGCTACGAGCCCGTAACTCTATTTTTGTCGGGGTGGCAGGATTCGAACCTGCGGCCTCCACGTCCCAAACGTGGCGCGATAACCGGGCTACGCTACACCCCGAATTGGCTATCATTTAAATAATTGCGGAGAGACCGGGATTCGAACCCGGGCAACACTTACGCGTTGACAGATTAGCAATCTGCTCCATTACCACTCTGGCACCTCTCCAATATTTAAAAGAACATTCCTTAAAAATGCGGATGCAAATGTAACTTTTCATATTAAAGAACGCAACAATTTTTTAGAGTTTTTTTTGACCTTAATTTATTATTAACAGTATAGCGTCCCTACTTACTTATGTTTTAGTTTTTTAGTCCTAAATTTTTATGAAAAATTTTTAAATTAATTTCTCATTTTAACATGGTTTATTATAAATAATAGTGCTCTTACCATAATCTGTATTACGCTATACCTTAATCTATTTTTTTGATAATAGCATATAGAATTTCTGTAACAGTTAAAATTTATTGCAAATTTGTTACCAAGTGTTTTCTGTTTTTAATAGCTTACACTTGCAATGAAAGCTGAAAAAGAACTTATTAAATTTACTAAAAGAGGTATTTACTGCCCACAGGGAAAATTTTATTTAGATCCATGGTATCCAGTGGAGTATGCGATAATATCTCATGGTCATGCAGACCATGCACGTTGGGGAATGAAACGCTATCTGTGCCAGGACGATTCTAAAGCCATATTACAGCATCGTATAGGAGCAGACATTAAAATAGATAGTCTTCCATATAATAAATCAAAAACTATAAACGGTGTAAAGGTAAGTTTTCATCCTGCTGGACACGTTATTGGTTCCGCTCAAATTAGACTAGAGTACAAAGGATATATTGTTGTTTTTACGGGTGATTATAAAACACAACCCGATTTTATTTCTCAACCCTTCGAATCTGTAAAGTGCCATACTTTTATTACCGAAAGTACTTTTGGACTACCAATCTATAACTGGAAAACCGAAAAGGAACTTCAAGAAGAACTTCAAAACTGGGTAAAAACAAATCAAGCTAATAATAGAACTTCTGTTTTTTTAGGTTACTCTTTAGGTAAGGCACAGCGCTTAATGTCTTTATTAGATGGTTGCGATGATATCTATGTACATAGGGCAATTCATAATTTAAATAATGCCATTTCAAACTCAGGAATAAAATTGCCAAAAACTACATTGTTAACTGCAGATTTCGACAAGAAAGAACTTCAAAATAAAATTGTAATCATGCCACCAGGCCTTTTAGGTTCGCGTTTATTAAAGCGTGTTCCAAATGCAGCTACAGCAATATGTTCGGGCTGGATGCAGATAAGAGGAAACAGACGTTGGCAATCTGTAGATGCAGGTTTTGCGGTAAGCGACCATGCCGATTGGAATGGTTTAATTTCTGCGGTAAGAGCCTCAGAAGCAGAGCAAGTCTACGTTACACATGGGTCACAAGCCGTATTTTCTAAATATTTAAATGAAATAGGAATTAAGGCAGATGAACTAATTACTGAATATGGTGATGATAAAATGATAGAGGCCGAAAATGAATCTGAAAATTTAGAGACATCATGAAGCAGTTTTCAGACTTAATCAGTGCTATAGAGATTACCAACAAAACCAACGCAAAGATTGATGCATTGGTCAATTATTTTAAAACAGCACCTAGCAAAGATAAACTTTGGTTAATAGCTCTTTTTACAGGAAAACGCCCACCACGACCTATCAAAACAGCTTTAATGAAACAGTGGTGTATGGAGAAAACCGAGTTGCCAGAATGGCTTTTTTTAGAAAGCTATAGTACGGTTGGTGATTTGGGAGAAACTATTGCCTTATTATTACCTAAACCCACACATAAATTAGATTTAACGCTAAGCGAATGGATGAACGAATTGAAACTTCTAAAACCAAAATCAGATGAAGAGAAAAAGAAATTTGTGTTTGCGGCATGGTCGGGTTTAAAACAGCAAGAACGACTTATTTTCAATAAATTAATTGGAGGTAATTTTAGAATAGGTGTCTCTAAAAAAACTTTAGTTAACGCCTTAGCAAAATTAACAGGTATCGATGCTAATCAGTTGATGCATAGTATCATTGGTAATTGGGATATTGATACTATTTCTTTCGAAGAATTAATAAAAGGCACACACATTAACTACGACAATTCTAAACCTTATCCATTTTGTCTGGCATATGCTTTAGAGAAAGAATTACAAGAACTTGGTGATCCTGACGATTGGATTGTAGAGCAAAAGTGGGATGGTATTAGAGGGCAAATCGTTAAGCGAAATAATGAAATTTACATATGGTCTCGAGGCGAAGAGTTGGTGACAAAGCAATTTCCAGAATTGGTAGAAGCCATGACGAATTTTAAGGAAGACTTTGTCATAGATGGCGAAATATTGGCTATGAAAGACAATGCGGTTTTACTTTTTAATGATTTACAAAAACGATTGAATCGAAAAAATGTAAATAAAAAACTGCTCGAAGAAGTGCCTATTGGGTTTTATGCTTATGATATACTAGAATTTAATGGTAATGATATTAGAAGTTTACCATTCGCTACAAGACGACAAACTTTAGAAAACCTTTTCAATTCAATTTCATTACCAGAACATATAAAACTTTCATTTATCGTAAAATTTAATAAGTGGGAAGCGCTTAATGCGATACGAGATAATTCCAGAGCTATAAATAGTGAAGGATTAATGCTAAAACAAAAAGCATCACCATATCATACAGGTCGTAAAAAAGGGGATTGGTGGAAGTGGAAGGTAGACCCATTAACTATCGATGCCGTTATGATTTATGCGCAGAAAGGTAGTGGTCGGCGTAGTTCAAAATACACAGATTATACATTTGCTGTTAAAAAAGATGATGGATTGGTTACTGTTGCTAAAGCCTATTCGGGATTAACAGACAAAGAAATTACTGAAATCTCACGTTGGGTAAATAAAAATGCCATTGAAAAATTTGGACCTGTACGTACCGTAAAACCAGAGCTCGTTTTCGAAATTGCTTTTGAAGGTATTGCCTTTAGCAAAAGACACAAATCTGGCGTAGCTTTACGATTTCCCAGAATTGCCAGATGGAGAAAAGATAAACCAGCCTCAGAAATCGATACTTTAGAAACCGTGAAATCCCTTATTTTGTCATGCTGAACTGGTTTCAGCATCTCATAAAAATTTAAATGAAACGAGCATATCATAATTATTGGGTATACATTCTCTCTAATAGGCAAAAAGGAACACTTTACATTGGTGTAACAGGTGGTTTAGATGATAGAATGGAACGTCATTTAAATGAAGAAGGCAGTAAGTTTGTGTCAAAGTACAAATTGAAGAAGCTAGTGTATTTTGAAGAATTTCAGTTTGTTGAAGATGCTATAAAAAGAGAAAAACAATTAAAAAATTGGCATCGTCAATGGAAAATAAACCTTATAGAAAAGGATAATCCAAACTGGAACAATTTATGGAAATCTTTGAACCGTGATAGCATCTAATATTAATAATTTGATTCCGAAACGAGTTCGGAATGACAGACATATGAATTTTAAAGAAAGTGAAGGCTTACGTATTATAAACAATTGGATGGCAGAAAAAGGTCAGGCGCCTTTTCCATTTCAGACGCAAACCTGGCAACGCTATTCTAATGGTTATAGTGGTATGGTTGTAGCGCCAACGGGATTCGGAAAAACGTTTTCAGTCTTTCTTGCTGTTGTTGTAGATTATTTAAATCATCCTGAAAGGTATCCAAAAGGCTTAAAATTATTATGGATTAGCCCTTTGCGATCATTAGCAAAAGATTTGGCAAAGGCAATGACAACGGCTGTAGAAGAAATTGGTCTAGATTGGTCTGTACAAGTACGAAATGGTGATACACCAACATCGGTAAGACGAAAGCAAGAACGGCTAATGCCAGATGTTTTACTTACCACTCCAGAAACCATGCACTTGTTGTTTTCTCAAAAAAAGAACTCGAGATGGTTTAAAAATTTAAAATGTGTGGCTATAGATGAGTGGCACGAGCTTTTAGGAAATAAAAGAGGTGTACTTACTGAACTGGCAATTTCTCAGCTAAGACATTATGCACCTCAACTCAGAATTTGGGGAATAACGGCAACTATTGGTAATTTAGAAGAAGCAAAGAAGGTATTGTTACCATATTCAGATTTAAAAATCACCCAAATTAAAGCGAAACAAAAAAAGAAGATAGATATCATTTCGGTTTTGCCAAACGAAATTGAAGTATTGCCATGGGCTGGTCATTTGGGAGCTAAAATGGTCGATAAAATTCTTCCTATTATTGAAAATAATACCACCACATTAATTTTTACAAATACACGTGGTCAATCAGAACTATGGTATCAACTCCTACTCACTGCAAATCCAGAACTGGCAGGATTACTGGCCATTCATCATGGGTCGATTGATAAAAAATTACGGAATTGGATTGAGGATAGTATATCTAATGGCTATTTAAAAGCGGTAGTTTGTACATCCTCTCTCGATTTAGGTGTTGATTTCAAACCTGTAGATTGTGTCATTCAAATTGGTTCTGCAAAGGGCATTGCACGATTTATGCAACGTGCTGGGCGTAGTGGTCATTCCCCTTATGAACGTTCTAAAATATACTTTATTCCTACACATTCGTTAGAATTGGTGGAAGTTTCTGCTTTAAAAGAGGCTGTAAAACAACAGCAAATTGAAACCAGAGACCCGATGGTGTTAACCTATGATGTATTGGTGCAGTTTATGGTGACAAATGCTGTTGGGATGGGATTTGATTCTACTCAATTATATAATCAAATTAAAGAAACCCATGCATTTCAATATATTACTGAAGATGATTGGCAGTGGTGTCTTCATTTTATAACCAAAGGTGGAAAAACGTTACATTCTTATGAAGAGTTTCATAAGGTCGTAAAAGATGAAGATGGTCTTTATAAAGTAAAAAGCCGTCGCATTAGCATGCTACATCGTATGAATATAGGTGCAATTGTTAGTGAGGTTATGTTGATGGTTAAATTCTTTTCTGGTGGTTATATTGGTATGATTGAAGAATTTTTTATTTCAAAATTAAAACCTGGAGACAGTTTTATTTTAGCCGGACGTGTTTTAGAATTAGTTCATATTAAAGATATGCAAGTACTGGTACGCAGAAGTAAAGCAAAAAAGGCGGTAACACCGAGTTGGCTTGGTGGTCGTTTGCCCTTAACGTCGCATTTAAGTCATTTTATGCGATTAAAATTGTCCGATGCATTGCAACCTGGTCGATTAGAAAAAGAGCTTCGGTTTTTAAATCCGTTGATTTCCAGACAAGACAAACACTCTCACATACCAAAATCAAATGAGTTTTTAGTAGAGCTGATTGAAACCAGGGATGGCCAGCATTTGTTTATGTATCCTTTTGAAGGAAGGTTGGTACATGAGGTGTTTTCTGCACTAATGGCGTATCGTATAAGTAAATTAAAACCGCTGACTTTTACTATTGCGATGAATGATTATGGATTTGAATTGTTAAGTGATCAACCAATTCCTGTCACAGAAGACAACATAAAAGAACTTTTAAGTAAGGATAACTTAATGGATGATGTGATTGCGAGTATAAATGCCTCTGAAATGGCATCACGAAAATTTAGAGATATAGCTGTAATTTCAGGATTAGTTGTGCAGTCACAACCAGGTACACGAAAAAATAATAAAAGTTTGCAATCTTCATCAGGGCTAATATTTAGAGTTTTAGAAGACTATGAACCAGAAAATTTATTGTTGCGTCAGGCCTATACTGAAGTCTTTAATCAACAGTTAGAAGAAGCAAGGTTGCAATCTGCCTTTGATCGTATTTCTAAAAGTAAAATTATTTTAAAACGAGCAAAATCATTTACTCCTTTGAGTTTTCCTTTAAAAGTTGATAGCCTAAGAGGCACTATGAGTAATGAGAATTTAGACAAGCGTATACAGCGTATTAAAGAACAAGCCTTTAAGATTGATTAAATGGAAATTATTGAAGAACACATAAACCTATGTGACGAATCTGTGACGCTTACTAATCAGCGCGCCCTATTTTGGCCTCGTAACAGTGCTTTAATTTTGTCAGATTTGCATATTGGTAAAACAGGTCATTTTAAAAAGCATGGTATCCCAATGCCAGATGCTATTCTTCAAAAGGATTTGAACCGATTAAAAGCTCTAATTGAACATTTTAATGCTAATCAACTCATAGTAGTGGGTGATTTATTTCATGCTGAAGCAAATAATGACATGTTAACTTTTAAAACCTGGATGACTCAGTTCCAAAATTTTGAGATTGTATTGATAAAAGGGAACCACGACCGCCTGTCGAAAAAAATGATGGCTGACTTTAACTTTAGAGTTGAAACAGAATTAGAAATTGAGCCTTTTTTATTTGTACATGAGCAATTAAAAAAGCACGAAAATCACTTTACAATTTCTGGCCACATACATCCTGGTGTTTTACTAAAGGGTAAGGGTAAGCAAAAATTGAAATTACCTTGCTATCAACTCACAAAAAATCAATTGATTTTACCTGCGTTTAGTTTATTTACAGGGCTTAATACAAAATCTGCGCCTAATGATGCTATTTGTTATGCCTTTACTGAATCTTCAATTTTTAGGTTTTAACACACACTATAATCACCTTTTCGTCATTAATTGTAGTTGTAAAAAAAAGGTATATAAAACCTCCATCTTTAATTTTTAACTTTTTCCTAATATTACTAACAGATAATGGGAAGTTTCGTGTAGTTACATTCGCTTTTGTGATTTTTTCTTTCGCGAAAGCCTTCTTATTAAATGGTAAAATATTTTCGATTTTAAATCGTCTTCCAGGGTATTCGATTAATTGATTAGAAGTATATAAATGCGAATGTTTATGTAATTTGTGAATATTTAATTGTGCACTAACCACATTAAATGCGCCACCTTTTAATATGGCAGAATTAGGTTCGTATAGATAGGCGAGTGGCTCACTATAACTTGCATTTGCTATAGTTTCATTGCTTAAAATAAAATTGAAATTTTGAACCGAATCCTTAAGCAGATTTACAGTTTTTATTTTGACCTCACCTTCGTAATTACGTTCTAAAATCCACAGTAATTCTTTTACCTCATTATTTCGTGCTACTATATGAATTTCTTTAACGTATTTTAAATCTAAAAGTGTAGCTGATAAATCTAATAAAGGTGATGTTTTTATCATCACATTTTTAGCGTGTTTCAAAAATAAATTTTGAAATGTTTTAATATTTGGAGTACAATCCGAAAGTAAAAACACCTTTTGTTTACTGTCGTCTCGGCGAGAGGGATCTATATAAATCCAATCGAATTGTTGATTCTCTTGCTTTAATGCGTCCAAACCATTAACGTTAATACTGGTAATGTTCGAAGTTTGCAAGACTTCATAATTGTGTTTTACAATTTCCGACAGCGTTGGGTTTATTTCGCAATGTGTTACTCGATCAATTTTTTTAGAAAAATAATAAGCATCAACACCAAAGCCACCAGTTAAATCTATAAGGGATTGGCCTGAGACCAGGTTGGCTTTATACTTGGCGGTTTTTTCAGAAGAGGTTTGTTCTATATTAAGTTTATTCGGATAATAAATATGCTCTGAATTAAACCAAGTTGGCAGTTTTTTTTCTGAACGTTTTTTAGCTTCAATTTGCTCAATTACCTCTTTATCCTTAACAGAATCAAAAGGGATGCCTTTTAGAAGCAGCATGGTGACATCCGCATTTAAATTGTTATTGATATAGCCTTGAACGTCGGTATTTAAAAGTTTAAGATTCACTACGTACTACAGGTCTTTAGTAAAACCTTTAACTATTCTGTATTCACTGAAAAATTCTTTTGCGATTACTTTAATTGATGTGTAGAGCGGTATGGCAATAATTAATCCAGTAATTCCAAAGAGTAGTCCAAATACGATAATTATCAAGAATATTTCTAAGGGATGTGATTTTACACTTTTTGAAAATATATAAGGCTGACTGAAAAAATTATCTACAAGTTGAGCGATTAAGAATCCAATCATCACGTAAATGGTTTTAGGTAAAATTACTGCGCTAAAATCCTGGCCAAGATTACTGCTAATGGTTAATAACAAAATTAAAAATGCACTAATCAAAGGTCCTACGTAAGGTATAATGTTTAAAAGGGCGCACAACGTGGCAATAACGATTGCATTTTCTATTCCAAAAATAAATAGTGTTATAGAATAAATAGTAAATAGAATTAGTATTTGCAGCACCAATCCGCCAAAGTACCTTGAAAGTAATTCACGGATAGCAGTAAAAGTTGATTTTAATTTTAAATGCTCTTTTTTAGGGAAAGCAGAAAGTACTGCATTGGAAAAAAGTTTACTATCCTTCAGGAAGAAGAACAATATAAATAATACAGAAAACAAACCAATACTAAAGCTACCAAATCCTGTAACCAAGGCATTTAAAAAATCTGGAATAAACCCAAAATTAAGTTCAGACATGTATTTAGACTCCTTAATGGTGGTCTCAACGTCCTGCTCGTTTAATCCTAGGTTTTCAATAACTTCAACATATATAGCTTCTATATTAGTTTGAAGTAAGTCTACATCTAATAGTGATAAATTTTGACCTTGTTCTATAACCAAAGGGATAAACATAGAAATAATTCCAAGAACAATTAGCAGAAAGGCAAGCATTACAGCTAAAACAGAAACTGTGTTGTTAAATTTAAGTCGCCGCATTAAAAATATAATGGCAGGCCTTCCTATTAGCGATAACACTCCAGCTACCACCAAATATACAATCACTGTTTGAATTTTATATATAAAAAGCAATAACAATGCTATACCAACTATAACACCAAAAGCCCTTAAAATACCGTTTGCAATTACTTTAGAATTCATTTGATAAATATAGTTAAAGAAGTCGAATTTTTACTGTTAGGATCTTAACAGATAAATTATGAATTTAGTTGTTTTGTAAGTTCGTACAAAGTTATACTTGCAGCTTGCACAACATTCATACTGCTATTGTTACCGTACATATTTATGTGTACAACGGCATCCATTAATTTTAAGACATTTTCTGAAATACCCAGACTTTCATGACCTAAAACTAATGCAATGGGTGTATCAGTATTTAACTTGTAATATCTTAAGTCTGTACTGTTATTAGTTATTTCTAAACCAATACAGTGATAATCTTTTTCTTTAAGACTTTGTATAACTTCATTAATGTCTGCTTTGATAGCGTGATTTACATAATTTTCGGTAGAGCGTGATGTTTTCTTCATTCGTTTACCTAATGACACATTTTCACCACAAAATATTAAATTTTCAATTGCAAATGCATCCGCAAGTCTAAGTAAACTACCAACATTTGGTGCGTTAGAAATATTATCACACACTAAGGTAATTTGATGTTCTTGTTTTTTAAATGTGGAATTGTAATGTGATAGCTGCAATTTAAAACTAAATTAAAGATTTTTATATAAACTTCGAAGTCGTTTAAAACTGATTAATTTTCAAACGCATACTTTACAATATTAGCACCCATTTTCAAGGCTTTTTCACGAACGACTTGTGGGTCATTATGTACTTCCTGATCTTCCCAGCCATCTCCTAAATCACTTTCAAATGTAAAAATTATAACAAGTCTACTTTCATAGAATATACCCATTGCTTTTGGGGCTTTGCCGTCGTGTTCGTGAATTTTTGGAAGGCCATTAGGAAAGTTGAATGCCGTATTAAAGATAGGATGATCTTTCGGAATTTCTGTTAATTCAGTATTAGGAAAAACTTTTTTAAGCTCTTTGGTTATATACGGTTCCATACCATAGTTATCGTCAATATGTAAAAAACCTCCTGAAATGAGGTAGGTTCTCAGATTTTCTGCCTCTTCATCACTAAAAAACACATTACCATGACCTGTCATGTGTAACAATGGATATTGATAAATGTCTATGCTTCCAGCTTCAACCGATTGTATATTTTCATTAATATAAGTATTTATATTGTCATTACAGTACTTTACCAAATTAGGTAATGCTGTAGGGTTACTATACCAATCGCCACCTCCTTTATATTTTAAGATTGCTAGATCTTGGCCTATTAAGGACCAAGTAAAAAGTGTTATTACCAATGAAAAAATTAATTTCATCCTATTCGTTGAGAATTGCTACTGAATGACATGCTGCAATGGCAGCTGTTTCTGTGCGTAATCGTGTCTCTCCCAAAGTTACCGGAATATAATTTTGCTGCAAGGCTATTTCAATTTCTTTAACATTAAAATCACCTTCAGGACCAATTAATAGGGTGCAATCTTGATTTACATTTAATTCTGACTTTAATGATTTCTTATTGGAGTCTTCACAATGTGCTATAAATTTTTGCCCAGACCTCTGCATATTTACAAACTCGTGAAATGTTAAAGGCGCATTTAATTTAGGAAGGTAGCATTGTAAGGATTGTTTCATAGCCGATTGAATAATTCTTTCAAATCGCTCTAACTTTACAGTTTTACGTTCGCTATTATCGCATATAATTGGTGTAATTTCTTCAATTCCAATTTCGGTGGCTTTTTCAAGAAACCATTCATAGCGATCATTCATTTTGGTAGGCGCCACTGCCAAATGTAAATTAAAGTCTCGTTTCTTTTGAAGTTGCTGAGTTTTAATATTTACGATGCAATTTTTATGCTCGGCTGAGATCAATACAGCTTCAAAGAGCCAACCATTACCATTAGTAATAAACAACGTATCGCCTACTTTTTTGCGTAATACTTTAACAATATGCCGACTTTCGTCCTTATTAAAACTAAAAGTAGTATCACTATTTGAAATATTTGGGTTGTAGAAAAGTTGCATATCTATATTTTAAGTCGTGCTGTAGCCATTACGTCAAAATTAGAAAAATCCTTTCGTAAATATTTTAAGTAGCCAACAATAGCAATCATTGCGGCATTATCTGTAGTGTATTCAAATTTAGGAATATAGGTCGTCCATCCGTGTTTTTGTTCAGCATCTTTTAAAGCTTTGCGTATACCAGAATTTGCAGATACTCCACCACCTATAGCAATATGTGTTATACCAGTTTGCTTGACAGCAAGTTTTAGCTTGTCCATTAATATTCCGATAATGGTATACTGAATGGAAGCACATATATCATTTAGGTTGTCTTCCACAAAATTTGGGTTTGCCTTTACTTCACGTTGTACAAAATATAGTATTGCCGTTTTTAAGCCTGAAAAACTAAAATTTAGACCATCGACCTTAGGTTTGGTAAACCTATAAGCTTTTGGATTACCCAGTTGAGCACGTTTATCTATCTCTGGACCTGCTGGATATCCTAAGCCTAAAACTTTCCCGCTTTTATCATAGGCCTCACCAACGGCATCATCAATCGTTTCACCAAGGACTTCCATTTCAAAATAATTGGTCACCTTAACGATTTGAGTATGACCTCCAGAAATGGTCATTGCCAAAAATGGAAATGGGGGTTTTTTATGGCCATCCTCTTCAATAAAATGAGCTAATATATGGGCTTGCATATGGTTTACATCTATCAATGGAATGTCTAGCCCGTAAGCTAAAGATTTAGCAAAGGATGTACCAACTAATAAAGAACCCATTAATCCTGGTCCTCGTGTAAAAGCAATCGCACTTAATTGCGACTTAGTAATTCCTGATTTTTCGATAGCCTGGTGGACCACAGGAACAATATTTTGTTGATGTGCACGAGAAGCTAATTCAGGTACTACACCACCATATTCGGCATGTATTTTTTGATCAGCCACAACATTACTCAGAATTTGAGCGTTACAAAGTATGGCAGCTGAGGTATCATCGCAAGAAGATTCTATTCCCAGGATATAAATTTTTTCTTTTTTCATAGTCGATATTAGGCACAATAATTGTTAATTTTACAAGGTATTGTCTAACACTACAATTAATAAAGTGATGTAATGACAAAGGTAATGAAGATTTCATCAATTCTTAAGCGTAAATTCTATCAAAAGGGTACTCAAAATATTAGGTAAAATAGCAGGAATCGTTCTGCTGCTCTTTTTAATTCTTTTTTTAATACTTTCTATACCTGCCGTACAAACTAAGCTTGGAAGGTATGCAACGGATCGACTGAATACCGACTTTAAAACGGATATAAATATCGGTCGGGTAGGACTTCAATTAAATGGCGATGTCGAACTTAAGGAAGTTTTAATAAGAGATTATAAGAAGGATACGCTTATTAGTATTGGCGAATTAAATACTTCAATAATAAGTTTCAGAAATCTCATTAACACAAAACTAAACTTTGGTGATATTGACATTCAAGATTTAGTGTTTAATCTAAAAACATATAAAGGCGAAGAGGATACAAATTTAGATGTTTTCGTTGCAAAGTTTGATGATGATAATCCTCGCAAAAAAAAAAGTGAGTTTCTTTTTTCTTCAAGTGATGTTTCAATCGAAGACGGCATATTTAGGTTAACCGATGAGAATAGAGAATCGCCTAAAATACTGGAGTTTACGGATCTAAACGCAAATACAACAAATTTTCTAATTAATGGTCCAGAGGTTAGTATGCGTATTAATACTTTTAACTTTAATCACAGCCAGGGCGTCAGAGTAGAAAATTTGGTTGCTGATTTTGAGTACGCTTTAGACCATATGCGTTTTGATGGATTAAATATTAAAACCAGGCAGTCCGAACTAAAGGGAGATTTACAATTTAATTACAAACGCGAAGATCTACAGGATTTTACGAATAAAGTAAATGTTGTTGCAAACTTTAAAGATTCTAGAATAAACCTTACTGAATTAAATGCATTTTTTGATGAATTTGGAGTCAATCAAACAGCAAGTTTAAATACAGAGTTGTCAGGAACCTTAAACAATTTATCCGCTAATAAGCTTAGAGCTAGTACAACCAACAATACAAGGATAATTGGTGATGTTACCTTTAAAAATTTATTTAACAGTAAGGATAATGGATTTGCGATAGATGGTAGGTTTGATAACTTAGCATCTAACTACAATGACTTAGTAGCATTATTACCCAATATTTTGGGTAAGGCTATGCCTACGATTCTATCAAAAGTTGGAAATTTTAATATTGTAGGTAATGCATACGTTACCTCTAAGCAGATCGATGCAGACGTCATTATTAATACAGATGTAGGTTTAATTGATTCTGATTTAAAACTCACTCAAATTAACAATATTGATAATGCTGCTTACATTGGCAATGTTGTTTTAGATGAGTTTGATTTAGGTGCTCTTATTGAAGATTCTAAATTAAAAAAGGCATCGCTTAATTTGGATGTAGACGGAAAAGGATTTACCGTTAACAATCTCAAAACAAAAATATCCGGCTCAATTTTTTCATTAGATTATAACAACTACACCTATGAAAATATTACGGCTACTGGTGATTTAGGAAATAAGATTTTTAATGGAAAATTAGTAGCTAATGATCCCAATTTACAACTCGACTTTGATGGCCTAGCCGATTTGTCTGATGCTATAATGAAATTCGATTTTAAGGCAAATGTAGATTATGCCAACTTAAGTGTTTTAAATTTTGTTACCCGAGATAGTATTTCCGAATTTAAAGGCGAAATTGTAACCACAGCTAGTGGCTCCAGCTATGATAATGCACAGGGAACTATTAATATTAAAAACACAACCTATAAAAATCAAAATGCGACCTATGAGTTTCAGGATTTTGATGTTGTTTCTAATTTTAATAATGACGAACGAATTATTACTGTAAACTCACCAGATATTATTAATGGTAAGGTTACTGGTAATTTTAAAATGAAAGACGTTTTAAAGCTTGTTGAAAATTCCATAGGGAGTATTTATACTAATTTCGTGCCTAATGATGTCGAGCCTGGTCAGTATATTGATTTTAAGTTTAATATTTACTCCAAAATTGCAGCCGTTTTTTATAAAGATTTAGAACTAGGAAAGAATACTTTTATAGAAGGGAGAATAGAAACGGATGAACGTGGATTTGAATTAACTTTTAGGTCACCAGAGATTAAGTTTAAAGACTATTTTGCAAATAATATCAATTTAAGTATTGATAATAGCAATCCGCTGTTTAATACTTATATAGAAGTAGATAGTTTAAGCGCAGGAGTTTACAACGCCTCTGATTTTAGCCTAATAAATGTTACAAAACGAGACACACTGCTTATAAAATCTGAATTCAAAGGAGGAAAAAATAATCAGGATGCCTTTAATCTAAATTTGTTTTATACAATAGACGATACGAATAAATCTGTAGTTGGCTTCAAAAAATCCGATGTAAGATTTAAAGATTATGAATGGTTTATCAATTCAAAAAAAGATTCACTTAATAAAATCAGATTCGATAGAGGTTTTAAAGCTTTTGATGTTTATCCAATTGAAATTAATCAGGGAAATGAAGAGATTACGTTTTCTGGTAGTATAACAGATTCCTTAAATAAAAATATAAATATAGATTTTAAGGATGTACAATTGGTTAAAATAACGCCTCGTATCGATAGCTTAGCGTTAAGAGGTATTGTCAATGGTAAGTTAAATTTAGTACAAAATAATGGTGTTTATTTACCTAAATCGAATGTTGAGGTCAGTAAATTATTTGTAAATGATTTTGACTTAGGTAACCTAACTGCAAATATAGAAGGCGACAATTCTATAACAGATTATAACGTCAATGTATCCCTAGTCAATGACAATCTAACGTCTTTAGAAGCTATAGGAAGTATAGATGTCGCAAAAAATGATCCTACCATAAATTTGGATATCACCTTTGAAGAGTTTTTACTGGACCCACTTAATCCGCTAGGCGAAGGTGTAATCAATAATATAAGAGGTCTGGTATCTGGGAATGCAAAAGTCACGGGAAGTCTCAAAAAACCTAGCATTGATGGAGAATTACTTTTAGATAGAGCAGGCCTTGCGATACCATATCTAAATGTAGATTATGGATTCGATTTTGATTCTAAAGTAACCCTTCGGGATCAACGATTTGTCTTTAATGATGTGACGATGACCGATTCAAAATTTTTCTCTCAGGCTAATTTAAATGGATTTATAGAACACAATAATTTTTCAGACTGGAAACTTGGATTAGACTTAAGTACAGATCGTTTGCTGGTGTTAAATACTTCTGAAACTGAAGACGCCTTATACTATGGTAATGGATTTGTAGATGGTACTGCGGAAATCAAGGGTCCAACAGATCAGTTGGTGATAGATTTTGATGGCAGCACTGCCGATGGTACAATATTTAATATACCTCTCAATGATTCTGAAAGTTTTGGTGATAACTCATTTATACATTTTTTAAGCCCAGAAGAAAAATTAGCGCGAGTAAATGGTGAGATAGTAGAACAGATTGAAGTTAAAGGACTAGAGTTAAATTTTGATCTTAATGTAAAGCAGAATGCTATTATAGAAATTGTAATAGATAAGGAAAATGGTAGTACAATAAGAGGTCGAGGCGAAGGTAATTTAGTGTTTTTAATAAATACCAACGGAACTTTTAATATGTGGGGAGATTTTGCAGTTTATGATGGTGTTTATAATTTTAAATACGGCGGTTTAGTTGAAAAGAAATTTAATGTTAACGAGGGAAGTATTGTTTGGGAAGGTGACCCTATGAAAGCAGAGATTGATTTAAAAGCGATTTACAAAGGTACCGCCAACCCTTCTGTATTATTAGATACACCAATTAGTCAAAGCATTGATGTTGAAGTAGAAATAGGATTAACTGGTCAGCTAGAACAACCAGAACCTGAATTTAATTTTAGGTTTCCAGGGGTTAGCTCAACCGTTAAATCTGAGTTAGACTATAGGTTGTCCTCAAAAGAAGAGCGAGACAATCAGGCTTTAATATTTTTAGCTACTGGTGGTTTCTCAAATGGTGTAAGAGGTGTAAACTTTACAGGTACGATTTCTGAAAGGCTTTCAGGAATCATTAATAACCTTTTTGGTGGTAGCAACGGTAATTTAGATGTAGGTTTCGATTTTGAGCTCGCTCAGGATACACCAGATCTTCAAACCAATAATCGTTTTGGAGTTACCCTTCAAACTAAAATTAGCGATAAAATTCTTGTAAATGGTAAAGTTGGTGTACCATTTGGCAGCGCACAGCAGACAACAATTACTGGCGATGTTCAGATCGATTGGTTGTTAAATGAAGATGGTACGCTAAGAGCAAAGGTTTTTAATAGAGAAAATACCATCAGAAATTTTGGTGAAGAAATTGGTTATACTCAAGGCGTAGGGTTGTCTTACAATGTAGAGTTCGATACTTTTAAAGAATTGCTTCAGATCATTTTTACCGGCAAAAATAGAACAGATAATACGCTAAAAAAAACAGAGCAGAACGAGGAAGTTAAAACTGAGAGTATGCAGCCGGAATATATCACCATGAAAAAAGAAAAGACTAAAACTAAGTCTGATTAATAAGTGTTTTAATTACTTTTTTTAAATACTTATTAACGAAAACGTTTGAATTTTAACAGTTAACATTTATTTATGTGAATACGGACTTTATTGTTTCCATAGTTTCTTAATTTTACTGTAAACAAAGAATTTAAATGTCTAAAACGATAAAAAAAATAGGTGTTATGACATCTGGAGGTGATTCTCCAGGAATGAATGCGGCTATAAGATCTGTAGTTAGAGCATGTGCCTATCATAATATAGAATGTTATGGTATTTACAGAGGTTATGAAGGAATGATTGAGGGCGATTTTATTAAAATGGATGCGCGTAGTGTTAAGGGCATCATTAATAAAGGAGGTACTATCCTTAAATCTGCACGTTCTAAAGCGTTTAGAACAAAAGAGGGGAGAGCTCAGGCACATGAGCAACTTATAAATGAAGGTATAGATGCTTTAGTTGTAATTGGTGGTGATGGAAGTTTTACAGGTGCTATGATTTTTAATCAGGAATATAACTATCCTGTGATGGGTATTCCAGGTACCATTGATAACGATATTTTTGGGACAACACATACCCTTGGCTATGATACGGCATTAAATACAGTGGTAGAAGCAATAGATAAAATTAGAGATACAGCAAGTTCACATAACAGATTGTTTTTTGTAGAAGTTATGGGACGCGATGTTGGTCATATAGCCTTAAATGTTGGTGTTGGTGCAGGGGCGGAAGAAATACTCATTCCCGAAGAAGATTTAGGACTGGACAGATTATTAGAATCTTTAAGACGAAGTAAGCAGTCTGGTAAATCTTCAAGTATCGTTGTGGTGGCAGAAGGAGATAAAATCGGGAAAAATGTATTTGAGCTAAAGGATTATGTTGAAGAAAATATGGAGGAATACGAAGTGCGAGTTTCAGTTTTAGGACATATGCAAAGAGGCGGATCACCATCGTGCTTTGATCGAGTCTTGGCGAGCAGAATGGGAGTAAAGGCCGTAGAAGGTCTTTTAGCAGGTGATAGCAATTTTATGGTTGGGCTAAAAAACGATATGATTCAAATGACACCATTTGATCTGGCCGTTAAAGGCAAATCTAAAATAAACAAGGAGCTTCTTAGAGTTTCGGATATAATGACAGTGTAATAATAAAAGAAAAAAATTAGTAGAGAGATGTCAAATTTAAAATTAGGAATAAACGGATTCGGTAGAATTGGAAGAATAGTGTTTAGAGCAACCGTTAAGCGAGATGATGTAGAAGTTGTTGCAATAAATGATTTGTTGGATGTAGACCATTTAGCTTATTTGTTAAAATATGATTCAGTACACGGACGATTCGATGGAACAGTAGAAGTAAAGGATGGCCATTTAGTTGTAGACGGTAAAACCGTTCGAGTTACAGCAGAAAGAGACCCGAAAAACTTAAAATGGGATGAGGTCGGTGCAGATGTAGTTGCAGAATGTACAGGAATCTTTACAACCTTAGAAACAGCAGATTATCATTTACAGGCTGGAGCTAAAAAAGTAGTTATATCTGCTCCAAGTAAAGATGCTAAAATGTTTGTAATGGGCGTAAATGACAATGAGCTTACAGCAGATCATAAAATTGTTTCCAATGCATCTTGTACTACAAATTGTTTGGCGCCAATGGCTAAAGTTGTCGATGATAATTTTGGTATAGAAGAAGCTTTAATGACAACTGTACATGCCACAACAGCGACACAATTAACTGTAGATGGACCTTCTAAAAAAGATTTTAGAGGAGGACGTAGTGCATTACTTAACATTATACCTGCATCTACTGGTGCTGCAAAAGCGGTTGGTAAAGTAATTCCTGAATTAGATGGCAAACTTACAGGTATGGCGTTTAGAGTACCAACGGCAGATGTCTCGGTGGTAGATTTAACCGTTAGAACGAAAAAAGACACGAATTTAGAAGAAATTAAAGCTGCATTCAAAAAAGCCTCTGAAGGCGCTATGAAAGGTGTTGTTGGTTATACAGATGAATTAGTTGTATCTCAGGATTTTGTTAGTGACCCTAGAACCAGCATATTTGATGCTGAGGCTGCTATAGAATTAAATTCTAAATTTTTTAAATTAGTATCTTGGTATGATAATGAGTTTGGTTACTCAAATAAACTGGTTGATTTAGCTCAAAAAGTGCATAATCTTTAGGATATTATAATAACTATAATTATATAAATTCCGTAGAGTTGTGACATTTCATTTCTACGGAATTTTTAGTATATACATTAGATGATATGATTTTAATAACAGACGGAGGTTCTACTAAATGCGACTGGATAGCTATTAATAAAAATGGTGAAAAAGCAGCTGAAAAAATCAGAACAAAAGGGTTAAATCCGGCAATTATAGCAGAAAAAAAGCTAAAAAAAATTCTTCGTAAAAGTACTGAGTTAGTCGATTTGGCAGGCCAGGTTACACATGTCTTTTTTTATGGAGCAGGTTGCGGTACCGAAAAACCGAGATTAGCTTTAAAAGCGGTTCTTGAAGCGTTTTTTCCAAAAGCACTAATAGAGGTAAAAGAGGATACCTATGCTGCCGTTAGAGCGTGTATAAATGATAAAGATGAGGCTGCCGTTGTGTGTATTTTAGGAACAGGATCTAATTGTAGTTATTACGATGGCAAAAACCTGCATCAACGGGTTTTTAGTTTGGGTTACTCTTTAATGGATGATGCCAGTGGTAATTACTTTGGTAAACAACTGATTAGAGATTACTATTTTAATAAAATGCCAGACACCATACGTGTGGCGTTTGAGCATAAGCATAATTTAGAAGCCGATTTTATTAAGTACAATTTGTATAAGCAAGGGAATCCCAGTGCATATCTTGCCGACCATGCAGAGTTTATGTTTTTAAATAAAGACTCAGACTATGTAAAAGAACTTATTAAGAAAGGCATAAGATTATTCACGGAAAATATGATTCTTCAGTTTAAAGAAGAATTAAAATCCTGCCCAGTTCATTTCGCTGGCTCAATTGCCTATTTCGCTCAATCTGAAATTATTGAGGTCGCCAAAGAGTATAATCTAAAGGTGGGCAACTTTGTGAGAAGACCAATAGATGGATTAGTGAATTATCATGCAAACGATTTATAAATGGAAATTGCAATTATAGCACACGACGGTAAAAAAGCAGAAATGGTTCAATTTTTAAATGAACACAGTGCAATTTTACATCAAAAGAAAATTAATTTAGTTTCTACAGGTACTACAGGTGAGAAAGTTAAAAAAGCCGGGTTTGTAGTTAATGCTTTATTATCAGGACCTCTAGGTGGCGATGCTCAAATTGCGGCGAGAGTAGCAGAAGGTAAATGCAATATGGTTTTATTTTTTAGAGACCCATTAGATCGTCATCCGCACGAACCCGATATTTTAATGTTAATGAGGTTATGCGATGTACATAATGTCCCTTTGGCAACAAATCCTGCGACTGCAGAGTTGTTAATCAAAGCAGTTTAGACTGTTTATTTTGTGTTAATAAAACTCTATTTAGATTTTGTAATACTTATATTTTGGTTATATCTTTGTGGCTGTAATAAAAATGAAACGCAATTATGTTCGAATTTGATCAGTATTTAGGATTTTTAGCATTTTTAACCATTTTGACTATTGGGTTTTGGTTAATGATTTTCCTTTTAACCTTTGTAATTCCTTATTGGGTATTTGGTTCTGCAATTGAGCGTTTCAAAGAAATTAGAGAAGAGAAGAAAGCTAAGCGTGCTGATTCAGCACATTAAATTTTATAGTATATAAAAAAAGGAGTGCATTTGCACTCCTTTTTTTTTGCCATATTTTAAATCCATTTAGTATTTCAGTAGTTTTAAACTTACTAGTTTACCTGAATTCGATTTTGCCTTTATAGTATATGCTCCAGATTTTAAGGTATTTAAATATATTGAATTATTAAACTTATTGATCGATAACACTTTTCGCCCTACCTTATTTATGACGTCTAATTGTTTTAAATGTTTGGGAAGTTTGTTAGATTTTAACCCTTCAGTAGCATTATAAATAATTACACTTTCATCTGGTGTTTTCATTGTATTTGTAACAGTTGCAAAAAGGCTATTACCTAAGGAGATGGGATTATTAGATAAAAAGCAAAACGCAAATAATACAATAAGTGCTGCTTGGGCGTGGGCAGATCTTTTCATAATATTAATAGGTTAAGTTGTTTTAAATATATAAACAGTTGGTATAAACGAACTTAGGTTTATGTGTTTTTCGATGAACAACACGTATTTATTAATCTTATTCCTACATTAATACACTTTTTATTGTGTTTTTTCAAGATTTCATCGTTATAGTCGAATTATGATTTTAAAGATTAATGCTTATGTTTTTTATTAACTTTAGCAAAATTATTTAATAAATGAAATTCTTAAAATATCTTATTTGTATTCTTAGTTTGTCAGTGTATTCGCAGCAAATTTTACCCGAGCGTCAACGTGCAGAGGTAGTCGATAATATTTTAAAAGATAGATTTGATAATTTATTACCAAAACTGATGGATGATACAGGTTTTGATATGTGGATACTTATTTCTAGAGAATATAACGAAGATCCGGTATTAAAAACCATGCTTCCGGCAACCTGGCTCAATGCAAGGCGCCGAACTATTTTAGTTTTTTACAGGAATAAGGATAAAAACACCATCGAAAAACTAGCCGTTGCACGTTATAATTTCGGAGAAAATATAGTCTCTGCATGGGATAAAGACAAGGAACCAAATCAATGGAAACGATTAGTAGAAATAATAGAAGAACGAAACCCAAAATCTATAGGATTGAATTATTCTGAATCATTTAACATTGCAGACGGCTTGGTAAAAACAGATCATGATGCGTTTATGTCTTTTTTACCCGAACCCTATAAACCTAAGGTAAAGTCAGCCGAAAAATTAGCTATAGGTTGGATTGAAACAAGAACTGAAACTGAAATGGTAATTTATAATCAACTGGTGGATATCACTCACGATATTATTGCAGAAGCTTTTTCTGAGCAGGTGATTACGGCAGGCATTACAACGACAACAGACGTAGAGTGGTGGATGCGTGATAAAGTTACTAGACTGGGATTAGAAACGTGGTTTCACCCAACAGTAGATGTACAGCGATCTGCTGAGGAATTAGGAAATCACCTCTATGCTTTTTCGAACAGGCCTGAAGATATGGTAATTTTACCTGGCGATCTATTACATTGTGATTTTGGGATAACTTATTTAAGATTAAATACAGATTGCCAAGAATTAGCCTATGTTTTAAAACCAAACGAAAGTGAACCGCCTAAATATTTAGTTGAAGCCCTTGGTCAGGGAAATACCCTTCAAGACATTTTTACTTCTAATTTTAAAACAGGTAAAACCGGAAATAAAATTTTAGCAGAATCCCTTACAGAAGCGAAATTAAAAGGATTAAAACCTTCAATTTATACACATCCATTAGGAACATATGGGCATTCTTCGGGTACTACATTAGGAATGTGGGATGCTCAAGGAGGTGTGCCAGTCACAGGAGATTATCCTCTGCATGAGAACACAGTTTATGCTATTGAGTTAAATACTACGGTAACAATACAAGAGTGGAAACGAGACATAAGAATTATGCTCGAAGAAGCCGGATTTTGGGGAGAAAATGGTTTTAGATACGTAAATGGCCGTCAGACCAAACTGTTAACAATTCCTAGGGTTAAAGAGCACCAGGGTAATTAAATTATATCGTTTTAGTAGTTTGAAGTCTGTAAAACAAATATGAGGCAATTAATCCAACAAAAGTAAAGAGCCCCATAACTCCAAAGGCATGTTGTAAACCAATAGCACCTTCATTAGCATCTAAAAAATACCCCATTAATAAACCAGCAAAAATATCTGGTGTGTAACCTATTACAGAAATAAAACCAACTGCAGTACCAGTAACCGCTAAAGGAATTTTAGCTTCTTCGAGTGTTGCAAAATATAATACTCTTGCCGAATAAACACCTAAAGCCATAGTGCCAATTGAAAGGATAAATAATAGTGTCGTGCCATCGTCAATAATTCCTGAATAAAAAATTATACTTGTTACTGTCATTAACAGAAATCCTATAACAATCCAAAATGATGCTCTGGTTCTATCGGCAAGTAATCCTATCACCACACCTATAACAGGTCGCATATAGAGTAGATAAGTACCAACTTTAGCGGCTTCAATTTTGTTATAACCCATAACCTGTTCCGCGTATTGACTAAACAGATCGGTCATTTTATAACCGTAGTAGGCGCACAAAATAATAATCATAAGAAGCCATACGGCCTTATACTTCATTACAATTTTAAAATTAGAAAGGGTCAGTAGCTTTTGCTTTTGTTTTGTATCTGTTGGTAGTGCATTATCAAACCTTAAGAAGAAAAAGACAATTAAACCAATACACATAACAGCAATAGAAGTATAGGTAATAACTTGCTTAAAGGCTAACCGACGCTCATTAATAGAGGTTAACTCTATATCCTTGGTAATAAATAATGAAAATATAATAACTCCAACAGAACCGAATAATGCTGCTACAAGACCACGACCACCATCAAGAAAACCGAAAGCAATGCCTTGCTTGTTAGATCCTCCCCAAATCCGAGTCGCTTTTATCATGGCTGCCCAAAACAAAAATATAGTTGTAAAACCCCAGAAACCATATAAAAAATGAAGATAAAATAAGCTTGGATATGTAGCGAGATAAAATCCGCCAAGAGCCGTTAAAATTAGTGCGACAGACATTAAAGTGTTAGGCTTAAATCTGTCTGCCAAAGGACCACCAAAGAGATATGAAACAAGGGCTACAACACCATAGGCAGAAAAACAACTTCCCAGTTCGGTCTGCGAAATCGTAAAAGACTCTAAAAATGTAGTTCTAAAGATGCGTTGCAGGACAAAAGGCAAAATAAAAACAGCCTCCGCTGCTAATATCAATAATAATATTACATATAAAGGCTGTTTTTTATTTGACGATTCTGGCATTTATACTTGCAACACTCCCATATTAAATGGCTTTTCTATAGGTGCATGGTTGGCAGCTTCTATACCCATACTAATCCAGGTTCTTGTATCTAAAGGATCAATAACACCATCCGTCCAAATCCTTGCGGCAGCATAGTAAGGTGATACCTGATCATCGTATCTAGATTTTATTTTATTAAACAGTTCTTCTTCCTTTTCTTTAGTGATGGTCTCACCTTTCTTTTTTAGTGATGCAGTTTCTATTTGTAATAATACTTTTGCTGCAGAATTACCGCTCATTACAGCCAACTCGGCACTTGGCCAGGCAGCAATAAGGGTTGGATCGTAGGCCTTACCACACATCGCATAATTACCTGCTCCATAACTGTTACCAATTACTATAGTGAATTTAGGCACAACAGAATTGCTAACAGCATTTACCATTTTGGCACCATCTTTAATAATCCCCGAATGTTCAGATTTACTTCCTACCATAAAACCTGTTACATCTTGTAAGAAAACAAGCGGTATTTTTTTCTGATTGCAATTCGCAATAAAACGGGTGGCTTTATCTGCTGAATCATTATAGATGACTCCACCAAATTGCATTTCACTCGATTTAGTTTTAGACCCTGTGGTTTTTACTAATTGACGCTGATTGGCCACAATGCCAACTGCCCAGCCATCGATACGAGCGTATGCGGTTATAATCGTTTTTCCGTAACCTTCTTTATACTCTTCAAATTCAGAATTATCGACAATACGCTTAATGATTTCTTTCATGTCGTATTGGTCGGCCCTGCTTTTAGGTAAGATACCATAGATGTCATCAGGATTTTCTTTTGGTTTAGCAGATTTAACTCTGTTGTAACCGGCCTTATCATAGTCCCCAATTTTATCGACAATATTTTTTATTTTGTCTAAGGCATCTTTATCATCTTTAGCTTTATAATCGGTAACTCCAGATATTTCGCAATGCGTTGTAGCACCTCCTAAAGATTCATTATCTATAGTTTCGCCAATGGCAGCTTTAACAAGATAACTACCTGCTAAGAAAATGCTTCCTGTTTTATCCACAATTAAAGCCTCATCACTCATAATAGGCAAGTAAGCTCCACCAGCAACACAACTCCCCATTACCGCAGCGATTTGAGTAATTCCCATACTGCTCATAATAGCATTATTTCTAAAAATCCGTCCAAAATGCTCCTTATCTGGAAAAATTTCATCCTGCATAGGCAAAAATACTCCAGCACTATCTACAAGATATATAATTGGTAAACGGTTTTCTATGGCAATTTCCTGAGCTCTCAGATTCTTTTTTCCAGTGATAGGAAACCAGGCACCAGCTTTAACTGTAGCATCATTTGCGACAACAATACACTGCTTACCGCTTATATAGCCAATCTTTATAACTACACCACCAGAGGGACATCCTCCATATTGCTCATACATGCCTTCTCCTGCAAAAGCACCTATTTCAATAGACTTAGATTTAGAATCCAATAAATAGTCTATACGCTCGCGAGCTGTCATTTTGCCTTTACTGTGATGTTTAGCGATACTTTTTTCGCCACCTCCTAGTTTTACTTTAGCTAATCGTTTTTTTAGATCAGAGAGTAGAAGTTTATTATGGTCTTCGTTCTTGTTGAATTTAATATCCATAGGTATTACCCACAAAAGTGGTATCTGTTTGTTATTAATGGTCAGTTTCTGTTGCACGAATTTACAAAACCAATTCTTGTATTAAAAGTGAATGTTTTGTTAAATAAGGTTACATGGAAATATATTCCTAGGAATATAAAAATATATTTGATATATTTGTATTAAGAAATAGTAGTCATATGAAACACATAATAACCTTTGCTGGCAGTAACAGTGAAAATTCAATTAATAAGCAATTAGCTATATATGCATCAACTTTGGTAGACGAAGTTAAGGTGACCATTTTAGATTTAAACGATTTTGAGCTTCCCATATTTAGCAAACAGTTAGAAGAAAAAGAGGGCTACCCAGAAAATGCAGTAAAATTTATGGACCAAATGAAAAATGCCGACGGCATTATTCTATCGCTTGCGGAATATAATGGTGCTTACACATCGGTCTTTAAAAATTTATTTGATTGGATGTCTCGTATAGAACAAAAAACATTTATGAGTAAATCTATGTTGCTTATGGCAACATCTCCTGGTACAAGAGGTGGCCAATCCGTTTTGCAAATGGCTGCCGATCGTTTTCCAAGACACGATGCTCATATTGTGGCTAAATTTTCTTTACCATCTTTCAATGATAATTTTTCGGACGGAAAAATTATAAATCAGGAGTTAAACGAAGCTTTATTAAAAGAGGTTAAGCAATTTCAAGAAAGTCTTTAATAATGAATATTTTACACGAAAACAATGGTGATAAAGGTGAGTTCTTCATTAAAGTTGAAGGGCAAAAACAGGGATTGATGACCTACAGTCGAGCTGGCAACGATAAAATAATAATTGACCATACAGAGGTAGATGAATCTTTAAAGGGTCAGGGAATTGGTTATAAGTTGGTTGAAGAAGCCGTGACTTATGCCAGACAAAATAACCTAAAAATTATGCCATTATGCCCATTTGCAAATGCTGTTTTTAGGAAGCGAAGCGAGTATAACGATGTAAAATTTTAAATATGGGGGACCTTGCTAAAGAAATTAATTCAACATTTCCTAACAATAGAATAAAGGCATTACTTAACATTGTCTATACTGCAAACTGGATCACTAGTTTTCAAAATGAGTTTTTTAAAGGTTATGGAATTTCGCCACAACAGTACAACATCCTAAGGATTTTACGTGGGGCAAATGAGCCTTTAAAAGTACAGACCATAAAAGACAGAATGTTGGAGCGATCACCAAATGCAACTCGATTAATGGATAAGCTTTGTGCTAAAAATTTAATCGAACGCTTACCATCTAAAAACGATAGACGTGTCGTAAAAATAGCAATTACTAAAGAGGGCCTGAATTTGTTAGATGCTATACCTGATAATCTGAATAAAAATCTACTAAAAAATTTAACAGAAGAAGACGCTGAACAGTTAAGTCATTTACTTGATAAAATGCGTTAAATAAAATTGAGAAATAATTATAATGGAAACAGTTATACACAAGGCAGAAAGTAGAGGGTTTGCTAACCACGGTTGGTTGCAGGCAAATCACTCGTTTAGTTTTGCGAGTTGGCAAAATTCAGAAAAATTACATTTTGGTGCATTGAGAGTACTTAATGATGACGTAATTGCTCCTAAAATGGGCTTTGGTACCCATCCGCACGATAATATGGAGATTATTACCATTCCCTTAAAAGGAGTTTTAAAGCATCGCGATAATATGAATGACGATTGGCAAACTGTAATTCCTGGAGAGGTGCAGGTAATGTCTGCTGGTACTGGAGTACAACATTCTGAAATTAATGGATCTGTTGATGAGCATTTAAGTTTGTTTCAAATCTGGATAATTCCAGAAAAAAGAAATGTTGAGCCTCGTTATGATCAAAAGACATTTAGTGCCGAGGACAGAAAAGATAAACTTCAAACATTGGTAACGTCATTTGAAGATAATGAAAACGAGGGCTTAAAAATTCATCAGAATGCAAAACTTTCAAGAATAGATTTATCGGCAGGTAAAACTTTTGAATATAAATTAAAAAGTAAAAACCATGGAGTTTATGTAATGACAATCTTTGGAGAATTAGAATTTGAAGGAGAAAAATTACAAACTCGAGATGCCGTTGGGATTTCTGCAACCGATAGTTTTTGTATAAAATCTTCCGAAGACAGTGGGTTATTATTTATAGAAGTACCTATGATAAAATTATAAATTTTAGGGCATGCATTATTAAGAAGCATCACAATTTGTGATGCTTTTTTTATTAAAAATAGCGATATTTGTCTTTAACTAACTATCTAAATTTAAGAATAACGATTATGGCAATGAATAAAAATACAGTGTTGGCTTGGGCCACAATGCTTATGATTATAATGGGTGTAGTACTAATATTAATGGGTGCATACAGATATGATGATGTTGCTGGATGGGGATTTGCAACCGTAGGATTTGGTTTCTTTGCAATCGCATGGGTATTTAATGCATTAAAAGGACGCGTGTAATATGAGTGATGATAAAAAAGTAATATTTGCAATGTCTGGTCTTACCAAGACCTTTCAGGGAGCCAACACACCAGTTTTAAAAAATATATACTTAAGCTTTTTCTATGGTGCTAAGATTGGTATACTAGGTCTAAACGGATCTGGTAAATCTACATTATTAAAGATTATAGCAGGTGTCGATAAGAATTATCAAGGGGATGTCGTTTTTCAGCCAGGCTACACAGTTGGCTATTTAGAACAAGAACCACAGCTAGATGATGAAAAGACCGTAATGGAAGTCGTACGAGAAGGTGCTGCTGAAACCGTTGCCATACTAGATGAGTATAACAGTATTAATGATCAATTTGGTCTGGAGGAGGTATACAGCAATCCGGATAAGATGGAAAAACTGATGAATCGTCAGTCAGAACTACAAGACCAAATCGATGCAGCTAACGCTTGGGAGCTCGATACAAAGTTAGAAATTGCAATGGATGCCTTAAGAACACCAGATGGTGATAAAAAGATAGGTGTGCTTTCTGGTGGTGAGCGTCGTCGTGTGGCATTATGTCGTTTATTATTGCAAGAACCAGATGTATTACTATTAGATGAACCAACTAACCATTTAGATGCGGAATCTGTACATTGGTTAGAGCATCATTTGGCACAGTACAAAGGAACGGTTATAGCTGTAACACACGATAGATATTTCTTAGATAATGTAGCGGGTTGGATTTTAGAACTCGATAGAGGTGAAGGTATCCCTTGGAAGGGAAATTACTCGTCGTGGTTAGACCAAAAATCAAAACGATTGGCACAAGAGAGCAAAACAGCATCTAAGCGCCAAAAAACATTAGAACGCGAGTTAGAATGGGTGAGGCAAGGTGCAAAGGGTAGACAAACCAAGCAGAAAGCGCGTTTGAAGAATTACGATAAGTTGATGAGTCAAGATCAAAAACAACTTGACGAGAAATTAGAAATCTATATACCTAACGGCCCACGTTTAGGTACCAATGTCATTGAAGCAGTTAATGTAGCCAAAGGCTATGATGACAAATTATTGTATGATGATTTAAACTTTAATTTACCTCAAGCGGGTATCGTCGGAGTTATAGGCCCAAATGGCGCAGGTAAAACGACCATCTTCAGAATGATAATGGGTGAAGAAACACCTGATAAAGGTGAGTTTAAAGTAGGTGAAACAGCTAAGATTGCTTATGTAGATCAAAAGCACTCTAACATAGATCCCGAAAAATCCATATGGCAAAATTTTAGTGACGAGCAGGAACTGGTGATGATGGGAGGTAGGCAAGTAAATTCTAGAGCCTATTTAAGTCGTTTTAATTTTTCTGGAAGTGAACAGAATAAAAAGGTGAAACTGCTTTCTGGTGGAGAGCGAAACCGTTTGCATTTAGCAATGACGCTTAAGGAAGAAGGCAATGTGCTACTTTTAGATGAGCCAACTAATGATCTTGATGTCAACACATTACGAGCGCTGGAAGAAGGATTAGAAAACTTTGCAGGTTGTGCCGTTGTGATTAGTCACGATCGTTGGTTTTTAGACCGAATATGTACACATATTTTGGCCTTTGAAGGTAATAGTCAGGTGTATTTCTTTGAGGGTGGCTTCAGTGATTATGAAGAGAATAAGAAGAAACGACTTGGTGGTGATTTAATACCTAAGCGTATTAAGTATAAGAAGCTTGTACGATAAATTATTAAATTTCAACGTATAAAAAAAGCCAGCATCTGCTGGCTTTTTTTAATTTATATTAATGTTATTTTTTAATTATCTCCATAAAGATGTCCACCTGTAAAATCTTTATAAGTCTCATCTACATCTCTAAACGCATTCGTTTCCATTAACTTCTTATTTTCAGCTTTTAATCTGTACATTTTTATTATTGCAATAATAATGAACACAAGAAATATGGTTGCAACGGCTATTAATATCATTGTAAGTTGTGTGGTGGTCACTACTAAAGCCTTAGAAAGCAGGTGATTAAACATGATTTAATTATTTAGATTTGGGTTCTGTGTTGCTAAGATAGAAAAAAATCTAATTGATAAGTGCTTAATTTTAAATAATTTAGAAAATTAAATTAACATTAACATCGATTAAATGTGTTAAAAATGCGTTGAAACGCAGTGTTTAACGGCAAAATACATAATTTTTAAAGTTGTGAATAACTTAAACTTTAACATAATTTCATTAATACCAATCTAAGAAAACAACCTCAATTGAGTCATTTTTATCATTTACCAAGGATTTAAACTTGCTAATATCACTAAAACCCTCTGTGCCGCGATAATGATATGGATACACTAAACTCGGTTTAAAATCCAAAACAGCGTTCGCTGCATTTTCAACAGGCATAGTGTAAGGTAAATTCATACAAACAAAGGCCATGTCTATGTTTTTTAAATTGCGCATCTCGGGTATATCCTCTGTATCCCCAGAAATATATATTCGTTCATTGTTAATATTTAGGACATAACCATTTCCTCTACCCTTTGGATGAAATTTTAAAGCCTCCTCTCGTAAATTATACATTGGAATAGCCTCTATTTGTATTGAATTAAACTGTTTGTTCTCACCATTATTTAATGTAATTAAGGTAGTAGAAATGGTATTTGGTATTTTTTTAATTACGGCTTTAGGAGCTATTAATGTTGCACTATTTAGATTTAAAGCTTCTAGTGTTTCAATATTTAGATGATCACCATGTATATCTGTAATTAAAACGAGCGAGGGATTCTTCTGATCAGAAAATGCATCAGCACCTCCAGTAGGATCTACATAGATCACCTCAGAATTGGCTTCAATAATTAGCGTTCCATGTTGTATGGGTATTACTTCAAAAGCTGTATTAATCCTAGTTTTTACTTCAGTTTTGGCAGTTTCTTCTCTTGTTGTATTTATGGTAGAATCGTTCTTACAGCTAAAAATCATTAATAGTATAATTATCGTAAATGAATGTGTAAAATTTTTCATAGCCTTAGGTTTTATTAAAGATATTAAACAGATGTATAGTATAAAATTATTGTAACATTTTTCTTGTTTATCATACCTATAATTTAAAGGTTAAAGCTTTTAAAGTCATAATAATTTACCGAAATTGCTTATCTGATTATTGTTCAACCAAAAAAAACACTACATAGTATGTCTGATGATTTTGATTTATTAGAAACCAACGCTCAAGAAAAAACTGATAAAGTAGACGTGAACTGGGGCAAAGCCATTGACCAGATGAAGTCTAAACTTGCTCAGGAAGACGACCCGGAAAGCCGTCAGAAAATTTTAAATGCCACATTAGACAATGTAGTAGATATGGCAGAAAAGGATAGATCTACGCTTTTGGATGCGATCAAAGATTTAACTGATTATCAAGACGAGGTTGGGATAATGTTCGAGGGGTTTTCTGCTCTAAATGCTGCAGAACAAAAGGTTATAGATGATGCGATTAAGCGTTTAGAACGCGCTAAGGTTGAGCTTGAAGACGCAAAGAACAAACCAGATACCTGGTGGAATAATCTTTGGGGGCGTAAAAGCAAGATAAGAGAGGCAGAAGAAGAGTTGAGAAATGCTCAAAAAGAGCGTGATGCCTCAGACAATAAAGCAAAAGCTATGTTTCAGCAACGTATAGAAAATGCCGATGTACAAACTTTATTAAACGAGTTATCGTTTAAAAGTCAAGCGGCTATTAAGCGCTTAAAGGATAGAGAGCTTGAAATTAAAGAGGTCGAAGAAAGCTTAAAAACGGCTATCGTAGAAGCATCTAACAATCATACAAAAGCGCTACAAAAGAAAAAGGAAGTAGAGGCAAAACTCGAAGAGCAATATGCATTATTAAAACAAGCGCGCCAGGCATTAGAAGAAGTCGCAGATAAGCAATCTACTGAGTATTCTGAAGCCTTAGAAAAAGTAACGCAATTTGAGCAAAAAGTTGAAGAATTAGAAGGATTAAAAAATGCTTACACAACCTTAGCTGCTTCAAAAGATAGTTTTGTACATAAGCATAATTTAACAATAAAAGTTTTAACATCGTTACGTAGTAATTTACAAACACATAGAGCAAAATTAAAAAGTGACACAGACGAACGTCTTAAATATTATGACGGTTATGTTGTCGCATTAAAAGCTCGTACAGATCAGGAATTTGCAGCTATATTGGAGCACTTGGGTGTTAAAACAGATGAGCATATAGGCGAAACATTAGCAGCAATGCACACCGCAAGTGCCAAGGCACGTCAGGAAATGATGGATAATATTCCAGTACACGAAAAAGTAATGCAAGGCGTGTATGGTAGTTATGCCGAAGCCTTAAAGGATATTAGGTCTAAAGATGCTGAGATCCAAAAGAACTTCGCAGACCGCTATGGAATTGATATGAAGGAGATTTTTGATGAATACTATAAAGCAGATCCTAATGCACCAAGTGATGGTGGTGAACCAGAAGGTGCACCTAAACCAGAGGCTAATGATGATGATTTGTTATCCTAAAATAAGTCTAAAGTAAAGCTTAGTCAAATTTTAAAATTCTGAATAAGCATACTACCTTATTAACTAAATAAATGATAGTTACACCTTTAGATTCGGCAGAATTAGACTCCAAAGCGCAGTATGTCTTTTATCATAAAATGATAGATTTTACGCTTAAAGAGTTAATTGTAGCTGTACAGGATAAGCATATCCTAAATAGGCAAGAAGTTCTTTTGTTTAAACAATATAGCGACTTACTACTGTATTCTATTGAAGCTATGCGTGTAAAATACATGTATGACGATGAGGAAAATATGAAGGTGGATTTAACCGATTCTAGCTTTCCAAATTATTTAGAATTTCGTTACTTATTTAATGATCTAGAATTACGTGAAGACTATTTAGAGAAACTTACAGATACAGACACCTTAAAAGAAGAATTTCTCGATACGCTAATGCGTAAAAAAGAGCCTGTAGCTAAACGCAAACTTTTTCAAGCTGCATCAATAGTGTATTACAAATCTGCTAAGAAGGAATATATTTTTAATCGCTTTGTACAGGGTAAAATAATTAAGGCTGCAGAAGGAGCTGTTGCAGAGCATTTAGTAAGTTGGAGTTTTTATGATGTAACTCATAACAGACCATTTATATGCTATATGTACTTTGATTACGACGGTAGTAATGTACAAGATTATAAAAGCGAAATTTATTCAACTCTCAAAAACACATCGGACCGAGAAATGAACCTCGATACTATGGCATACGCTATAGATAAGCGGCTTCCAAAAGTTTTGCCTAAATATATAAAGCGTGTGGATTTAGGGCCAATACATAATGTGTTTGCAAAAGATGAAAATAAAATTACACACGCCATCCTACAAGGTATTGCCGATAAAGACATACCATTGGAATCTTATGCCGTTTATCTTAAAATTGATGAAGTGACCTCTAAAGGTGAATTTAAAGACGGCAGTTTTTTTAGTAAACAGACCTTACAGAGATGGGATAAGATTTTTAAGCAGCAATTAATTTTTGCACCGCATAGAATAATACAACTGCTTTATAACAAAACACCCGAAGTCATGAACAAGTTGGCACAAAGCCCTATTCAGGTTTCAGAACTAACCATCAAGGAATAAAAAATGAATATACAGTGAATAAACTTACTGCCAACTTCTAACTTATAACTGAAGATTAAATAATGGAACACAACTCAACTTTTCCAATAAAACAAAACGAACTCGATATGCTCCGCGATGAAGCTACATCCTATCTTAAATCTATACAATGGGAACAGAGTCAAAGAGCTAAAAACAAAGATAACGATGCTAAGGACGAATCTATTCTTCTATATTTATCGAGAGCAAATAATGGTAGTAATGTTAATATAACGTCTGTTTCTAAAACCATTTTGGCATTGAAAAAGCGATTACTTCCAGAATCTGTCGCACTACCCGTTTTTTTAAATCAAACGCTTTATGCCGTACAAGAAGGTTTAACATTAGGCATTTGGATTAAAGATAGTTATTATGATGCATCAGGACTATCATCACTCAGTGAAAATAAATCGGCATTAGATAATATAGGTAAACGCGAGTATGAAAGTAAATTACACACAGCAACAGCCTTTATGCTATTTGCCACGGCTTATAAGATTCTTCATGACCTAAAGCCTTATGCTTCAGATGATTTATCGGTGATGAATCAGAAATTTGCAGGTATACCAGAAGTGTCTTTTTTATCGCCTCTAAAAGGTATATCATGTCAGATGTTTTATTATGACAAGTATTTAAGTCATCCAGATATTATTAAAACCGATAAGGACGTTATAGATTTTACAGTTGTTTATTTTGAAGCCTTAATTGGAGAAATACAACTTCGAAAAAGCAATTTAGAGTATACTGAAACGATTAATGATAGATCCTATAAGCTCGAAAATTCAGATTTTGCAGTTTCGGGTTGGGAAAATGTATTTCAGGGGACGGCAAAGAGTGTAGATTTTAATAAAATACAATTTGAGCAGATAGTTGGTAATAGAGACGCCAAGCATTTTGCACGTCGACTGACGGAACGTCTATTAAGTTACGATTTTGAAGCGCAAAAGAATCCATTTCAGGAATTAGGAGGGTTTATGCCAGTATTTATGGGTTATGGAATTCCTGGAACTGGAAAGAGTATGCTCATTGCTGCTATTGCGACCCGATTAAAAGAGCATTCGGACAACCTCAATATACCGTTTTTGTTTCACCCAATGCCAGATACATTAATAAGTACGTTTCAGGGAGGGTCAGCTGAAAAAATGGTGGAGTGGATGAAGCCTTTGCAGGATCCTACAAAACTAATATTTGCACCAATTGATGATGCTGAAAATAATTTACAGGAAAGAACATCACAAGGGGTTTCGGCTGGTGTTAAAGAAGTTATTGGAGTATTTTTGAGATATACTGAAGGTGCATATGCAGTTAACTACGGAAACAGTTCAATAGGTTTATTTACTAATCTACCAGAAATGTTAGATAAGGCAGTGATCTCTAGAGTTCAGGGTCGTTTTAAAATTGATGGGGCACGCACAACGCACGATTTCTTAGATCAGGATTACATCTGGTGGAGAAAATTGCAGAATACAATGCCAGATTTTGTAAATATGAATGATCCTGAAGTGTATAAATATCTATCAGATCAAGGATTGGCAAATAGTATGGACGATATCCTCAACTTAGTTGAAAAGCCTTCAGAAGAACGCGTTCATGAAACTTTTGACCGTGTAGAACAACTTCATGAAACTAATGACCATATGTTCTATGCCACATTGTTTAAAGAAATTCAGAAAATATTTCCGTTTTTCTCCTCTAGGGATGTGCGAAATATTCAATCAGCCATTTCTTTGCGTTTAACAGATTTCGATTTGGAAAAAGATTGGTTTGAGAATCCTGAAAAGTATTTTAATAAGGACTATGAAACTAAGTTTAGTATGCTACAAGACTTAATGAAAACCAATATGAGAGGCCTTAACTTCTCAGATATAAGGCGACAAGAAGTCATTAGGTATTTAGATAATGTGGCGACCATCGCTGATACTGATTTTAAACGAAAAGTAGATGCCAGAGTAAACCAACTAAATATTGAGACAGAAGCTAGAGCGCAGTATGGACAGAACTAATACTATGAATCAACGCATTAAAAATTTAAACCGACAAACGCTTTCGGATAAGTATTTCACATTAACAGAAGTGAAATTCGATTACCAATTAGAGAATGGCAATTGGGTAGAAAACACCTGGGAAGTGTTAGAACGTGGTAATGCAGCTGCGGCTTTATTATACAATGTTGTTAAGCAAACTATAATACTCGTAAAGCAGTTTAGATTACCTGCATATATGAATGGAAGCGATTCCGGGTTTTTATTAGAAGTCCCTGCAGGAATGCTTGAGGATAATGACCCTGATTCAGAAGTGGCTATAAAACGCGAAATTTTGGAAGAAACAGGATATAGCATCCCTAAACTAATTAAAGTATACAATGCATTTGCAACACCTGGTGGAAGTACCGAACGATTTTCCTGCTATGTAGGTGAGTATAAGGAATCCATGAAAATAAATAAAGGTGGAGGCCTAGATGTTGAAAACGAAGATATTGAAGTATTGGAAATACCGTTTAGCGAGGCTATTAAAATGATTGAATCTGGAGAGATTGTAGATGCCAAAACAATTTTGCTGCTGCAATATGCTCAAATTAATAAGATCATAGTTTCTGCTTAGGCAGGAATCTGAGGAAATAAATTAATAAAAAGAATGCTGTGGTGCTCTGTAAAACTCAGTCAAACCCAGTTTAAAACATGAGATTCCCACTTATATGGGAAATGAATATGCAAAAACTAAAACAAGCAAATTTATATAGAAGTGAACTTATTCCAGTTAGTGGTAAGCTCGTTGAGCGATATAACAAATGCTTAAAAACTTTAGGTTTTAAAGAAACGAAACTAAGGTCATTTTCAATTGATGGTGTTGGCTGGAGTCCAGAGGTCGCAGAAGAACGAAATAATGTACATTACCTTAACCATGGAGATGCCAATCCACATGGCATTATTATTTCACCATTACAAAAAGGTAAGCCTGTTTATCTACCATTTCATTCATTTGACAGAGAAATGATGCAACATATTTTTAGAACGCATGGTCAAAAGATTAGTGATATTACCAGAGACTCAGCCATCTGCATAGACTTTGACCAAAATATAGATGTGTTTTATGAACCGTTAGACATCTTAAAATATGAGGCCGTAAGTATTACATTTCGATTAATAGATCATCTTGAAGATAAACAAAGGGAACAATTAGCACTTGTTGACAAATTTAAGAGTGGCAATAACTTCATAGACGAAGAAATTCATAAACAATTACTTGAATCGGCAAATGCCTATGGTGATTTAAGAGATAGAGACCTAAGTTTACATCCATTACAATTTACTACGAACTCCTTCTATACGCGTGCTTTTGAAGGGGTGTATTTACTTAGAGATTTTATAAAACCAATACTTATTTTTAAAAATAAGGCTATATATAAGGCAGCAATTAAAGATACAGTACACGATGTATTAATTTACCATATTGAGCAACCAGAATTAATAGACAAATTAAAAGATCATATTATCATTGAGTGCGATTTAGAAAATATAATCGATTCGCCAAGCTATGATAGAATTAAGAAATTTGAACTATATCAGTTTTTAAATAAGCCAGAACATCCTATCAAAGAAATTTTTGAGAATAGAACCTTATTTAAGAGCTATTTAAATAAAATTGAAATTAATGCACGTAAACGTGTAATGGGTGTTGAGCTATATCTCGAAAGGTTAGAGCGTAGCAATGCTTATAAAATTGAAGATATGGTAGAAAAGTCCATGTATTTCGCGCTGCATCAACCACACTCGTCATTGTCTGCAGAGCATCGCGATTTAATCCACAGACTTTTAATCAATATAGCTCCTAAGGATGTTTTGTTTTTATAATGGTATGATAAGGAGCAATTTTATGAGAGTTACAGCACTTGGGATAATTCATTTAAGGATTGGGTGATAGAACAAATTCGTAACAATATTTAAGAATTTTAGACTAATTTTATAAAAACTATTATTGAGGATGAAATTCGAAATTCAACTATAAAAGATACATAATGGGAATAGAACTAGTCATATTTATAGCAGCCATTTTATTCGGAATATTTCTATATTGGAGAGAATCGAATGGTAATGGCGCATATAGGTTTTTAAACAAAGTAGTTAATAGTAAGGAATTACAAATGAGCGCTGATAACCCTAAAGGCTTTGTTTATAAACAAGACTTCTTACCGCGTTTAGTGTTCGTAGCAACCTTAGTTTTAGTAGCTGCTGTCATTATTGAGTTTTTAACACCACTCGCAGTGTTTTCTAGTTATAATGGAATTTCCATGTTTGCGTCTTTTGCGGTTGGAACCTTAATTGGAACCTATTTGGCTGCGTTCGTAATAAAATCTACAGAAGTGATTGAAACACAAAGTGAATCGCTTGAAGACAGGTTTGATGATGTTGTAGAAAAAGGAAAGGATTTTTTAAAAGACATAAAGAACAAGGACAATAAAGCTGTTGAGGAAGCGAAACAGGAAATTAAAAACAATCCTGACGAAAAAAAATCAGAGAAAAGTGCCAGGGAGCGACTAAAGGACAAAGGATTAATGTAGTAATGAAACAAATAAAATCTATAAATAAATCTAAATGATTAGGAACTACTGGAATCGAGGCGCAAAACAAAAGCGAATTACAATATTTGTTAGCTTATTAATACTCATTTTATTATTCTTTTTTAGAGACGACTACCAGCCAGTTTTACTGTTTTTAAGAAAATACATATTTGTAATATTATTATGTGTTTTGATTCTAGTAATAGGTTTGCGCAAATTTAGAAAAACAGCAAGTACTAGCAGTAGGCTTGGGCTACTTGGGCTTTTAATAGTCTTTTTTGGTGTGCTATATTATTTTGGTTGGAATCTTGGTTTATATGATTATATGAAAACCTATAATGTGTTTAATCATCTTAATAAAGTCGAAATCAATGATTTACCCTTAACGCAAAACGAGCGAATTCAACCACTTCGTAACATTTTTTCAATGGCCAATGAGAGTGTTGGTGAGACCAAAGATGTTTCTTTACCTCATTTAGTCAGGATTGGTACGGAAAATAAATGGACCATGGCTATACAACCGAGCGAAAAATATATTATGCAACGCATAAGCGATAATACGGAAGAGGTGTTTTCTGTGAGCAGTACAACACCATTTCCAAGATTTTCGAATGAGAATAGAATACCAGTAACTTTTTCAATCGGTGAGTCATTAAAGTTTAGTAGAAACACCTATAATGCGGTAGTTCAGCGTTTTAATCCCTGGATGTTGTTTAATTACGAACCTAGTGACACTTTTTATATGAAAAATGATTCTGGAGAATGGGTGCAGGTTGTAAGTCTTATAAAATGGAAGGGATTCTTTTTTCCTTATCCAACTTTTGGTGGAGTTATGGTTATTGATAAAGGGGAGCACGATATAAATGATTATTTAGAACGGATTACCATAGGCAAAGGTACTTTTATACATCCCGATGAAATAGAAAATTATCCTTTCTTGATGAAGCAGAATACCCTGTCTGAAAAGGTATCGAGGTTACAGGCAGAATCCTTAAAATTCTTAGGAGGTTTTAGTGACCCTTTACCATGGAATATGGAAACAGCAGTTAAAATACCACTTATGCCAAAGGATCAAAATCAACAACCTTATGTTACCGATTTTGACTTTGCAGGAAGCAATTCTGATGCCTACAGTGGTTTATATCATTGGTTTGGTTTAGAACCTGTTGGTAATGAACGAACCAGTTTAAGTTACAGTGTTTTTATTCCCGCAGATGGTAGAGATAGATTATATTACTACGATCATGCCACTAAAAAGGAAGGATTTGCTGGTGTATCTGCGATGCCATTAAAGGTGAAAGAGTCTCGTAAGGAGTACGATTGGAACGCTAGTACACCTGTTGAATTTAGACCTTACATTAAAAATATTGCGGGAAGAAAACGCATGTTTTTCTTAGGGACTATTTCTTCTATTAGCGCCACAGATGCTCAACAATTTGATGGTTCTGCAACACCAGACTTAGTTTTAATAGATAGTGAGTACCGCGACGTCATTTGGATAGATGTAAAACATCCAAGTACTTGGGACGAGAATGTATATATGCAATTAAATGAAGCTTGGCGCGCAAGTGAAGGTATAGGGTATTACTTCCAAGAACAACCACAAGACGGTGATATTTTGGAAATCTCGTTAGATTCTTTAAAAACAATTCCTAAAGTTGAGGATAATTCAGATAGAATTAAAGCGCTCCAACGCCAATTGGATTCTTTAAAGGCCGCTGAGAATTAATATTTTTGGGACCCTTTGGTACATAATTGAGTGCACTTTCGAATTTACTATTAATTGTTAAAATTATAGTTTTAAAAGCATTTTTATATCTGCCCGTACGTAAGGACTATCAGTTTCTAGTTTTAATTCCTTAAAACCAAATTTTCTATACAAATAAATAGCATTCTCTAATTTGGTATTAGAATATAGTAGAAGCGCTTTTAACTTCTGCGTTCTACCAAACACAATACAATGTTGTAAAAGTTGCTGCCCTATTTTTTGTCCTCTTTCTTCTGGCAACACAGCCATTTTAGTAAGTTCCAAAACCCCTTCTTTGTCTGTGGGCATTAAAGCTACAGTGCCCACAACCTTATTTTTCTTAATAGCAAAAAAAATAAAACCACCTTTTTGTATTATGTATTGGCTAGGTTTGCTTAATACTTCCTCATCATACGGTTCTACAAAAAAATAGCTTTTTAACCACTCTATATTTAGGTTATAAAAGTTTTTAGCATATTTGTCGTTAAAGTTTATAATTTTAACTGCCATGAGCTCTGATAAAATCTGTTATTAGGTAGGTGATGAGTTTTCCAATAATGGTTTCGGTTTCTTCCGTGGGTGCAGCTTCACATATATGTAAATAGGAGGCGTTTTTATGTTTAGCAAAAAAATGCACAAATTGTCTGGCTTGCTTTACACTGAATCCACTGGGTGTCATTGCGCTACTGGGTATATTTTCAATAGCATCACAATCTAATTCAATTCCAAAAGCTCTGTCTTCAATATGCTCTAAAGCGGAGTCCAATTGAACGTCAAACTCCAATTCTTTTCTAATCTCAATAGCTTCATATGTATTATACTTTATGCCCTTAATTTTTTTTAAGGTTTTAAATAACTTATCCGAAGTATAGTTTTCATGCACTCCAAAAACAAAGTAGCGCTTTAAAAAGCCTTCTGCATAAGCATAGCTAAAACCATTACCACTATGCCTTCCTTCCTCAGCTCTAAAATCTGTATGCGCATCAAAATTTATAACATTGATCCTGTCGTTCTTTGCTAAGCCCAGTCCTTTAATGTTGCCATAAGCGTTATTGTGTCCACCACCAATAATAATAGGAGTCTTACCTGCTTTAATAATAGAACATACTATATGGGTAACATCTTTATCTATTGCTTCTACATAGTTTCGGATTGTATTAATATGCTTCTTTTTATTTATGTTTAATGACGTTAGTTCATTTTCTGCGTCAATATAATCTAAATGGCCTAAAACCAGTACCCGGTTAGCTTTTGTATGGACATTTTGTTGCGCATTTAACAAAATTTTAATTGCAGCTTGCCACGCCTTTGAGGCCCCTGTTTTACCATGGTTAGCATAAATTCCTATAGATTCTGAAATACCAAAAATAACATAGTCAACGTCTAAATTTAAAATGTCATCGTATATAGAAGTGAGGTTAGGTATTAACTGAATATGTTCTCCAAATTTTGATTCTCCTTTACGAGCTTTTAATAAAGTATCGCGATCTTTAGAAGTGAATAAAACGAGATTTTTCATTTGGAATTTTTATTTAAAATAAATGTACAGATTTTACATTAAACTCAAACTAAATTAGAAAAACAAGAATTAACAATAACTTAAAAAACACAAAATTTATGGAAAGTTCACAAAAAACAAGTACAGGCTTAAAAGTAGGATTAGGAATCTTATTAGTACTATTTTTAGGTACAGCGTTTTATGCTTCTAAATTATATACAGATAAGCAAGAAACGGAAAATACATTAATGACCGAGAAACAACAGGTTATGAATGACCTTAACAATATGGCTGCAGAATATGATGCTGCTATCGCAGAAAGCGAAGTTAAGAATCAAGATTTAGTTGCCGCAAGAGAGCGTATTCAAGGTCTTATGGATTCTTTGAAAGTATCTCAAAACAGTGTAAATAGCTTATGGAGATACAAAAAGAAATTCTCGGCATTACAAGAAGAAATGGACATTTTACTTGCTGAGAATGACCGACTAAAAGGAGAAAACGAATTATTAGCAACCTCTTTAGATAGTACACAAGTGCAGTTAGCAGAGCGTACTGTTTTTACAGATTCTTTGTTAGTACAAAACACTGAATTGGCTGGTGTTGTAGAAGATGCAGCAGCATTACAAACAGTTGGATTAAAAGGATTCGGTGTAATCGAAAGAAGTAGTGGAAAGCAAATCCCAACGGAACGTGCAAGACGTAGTGATAAAATAAAAATATGTTTTACTGTAGCTAAGAACAAGCTTACAGAGCCAGGAGACAAAGAATTATATGTACAAGTAATTGATCCTAAAAACAATGTTTTAGGTACAAACGATCAAATTCAATTTGAAGATCAAGTATTAAACTATAGTTTAATAAGCCGTTTCAATTACGAAAACAGAAACCTAAATATTTGTGAGTATATCTCTCAACTTGAAGACGCTAATTTTGAAAAAGGGCGTTATCAAATAAATGTATTTAGTGACAAAGAATTAATGTCATCATCTGAATTTGTTTTAGAATAACAGATGATATTATTGGTTAGTTGATTAATAGCTAAAACCGGAAGTTTAACTTCCGGTTTTTTTTGTTTTAGGGTAAAAGGGTCGTTGGGTGTCTTAAGTCTGAAATCCTTTAATTCATTGATTATGAAAAATAGTTACAAACGAGGTCCCTATATTTTAGCAGCCTCAATATTTGCGCTTGCCGTTGCAATTGGACTATTTGCGTTTAGATCTGACGACAGTGAAGCAATCGCAAATATTGAAAGCGAAAAAATTGTATTAATTGAAGAGCTGGAAGATATGTCATTCTCTTATGCTCAGTTACTTGAGGAAAGTGACGAAAATAATGAGGCATTAGAAGAGGCCAAAAGTAAAATTGATGTATTAATCGATTCTTTAGAAACAAACACAGTTAATTTAAAATCCTTATTGCAACTTAAAGGAAGACAATTAGAAATGCAGAATGTTATGACTAGCCTTATAGAGGAAAATAACAAGTTAAAAGAAAATAATGGTTTGTTAACGCATACATTACATACTAAGAATGAGCAACTAATGAGTACAAAATCTCTATTAGAAAGTGCTAATCAGCAAAAATTATCTTTAGAGGAGGAGAAGGAGAGACTTAACGAAAAAGTAGATAAAATGTCCTTTTTAAATTTAGTAGATTTTAATGTGACAACCTTAAAAGTAAGATCTTCTGGAAGACATGCATTTACAAATAAAGCAAGACAAGTTGAAAAAATAAAAGTTTGCTATACTATAGCAAAGAACCCACTGTTGTCAGAAGGCTCTAAAGACCTATATATTCAAATCGTGGGACCAAGACAATTAATTGTATCCCCAAAATGGAAACGTTTTAAAGACGAAAAGGTAGAATTAAATTATACAGCAACAACATCATTTGACTATGAAAATGATAATATAAATGAATGTGAATACGTAATTATTGATACTGCTGAAAAACTCAAAAAAGGCACATATACTGTTAATATTTTCGATAGAGCAAGCTTAATTACCAATTATAAAGTTGAATTAAAATAGTCCCAAACTACTTTTATATATAAAAACCTGTAAGACTAAATCTTGCAGGTTTTCTCAATTCTTAAAGTAATTGCCCATTAATAATTATTTGCTCTACTGGGTTATGAGCAAAAGCATAAGGAATTTCTCTGTAGTGTTTTAATGATCTTGTTATAATTAGATTGGCCTTTTTGCCGCGAGTTATACTACCATACATATTGCTAATACCCATAGCATAAGCACCATTAATAGTCGCTGCATTTATAGCCTCTTCTGGAGTCATTTTTAGTTTTACACATGCCGCACTAACAATAAAATTCATATTCCCGCTTGGTGCAGATCCTGGATTGTAGTCTGTAGCAATCGCTAAGGGCAATCCGGCATCAATTAAAGCTCTTGCTGGTGTATAAGGAATACTTAAAAAATAGGAACAGCCAGGAAGCGCTACAGGAATGGTGTCACTATTTTTTAAGGCGTCTATATCTTCAGAATTTAATTCTTCTAAATGATCTACAGAAAGGGCATTATGCTCAACGCCAATACTAACCCCTCCTAAAATGTTAAATTGATTTACATGGATCTTAGGTTGTAAATTATAAGTTTTTCCGGCATTTAAAATTGCTGCTGTTTCTTCAACACTAAAGTAGCCATCCTCGCAAAACACATCAATATATTGGGCGATATTTAACTTTGAAGCTTCAGGTATTAATTGTTCCGTTATTAATTTTATATAATCCGATTTATTCGATCTGTACTGATCGGGTATAGCATGTGCGGCTAATAATGTAGGAATGATTTTAGCCAAACATTCTTGCTTTATTCTTTTAATGACTCGGAGCATTTTTAATTCGGCCTCAACGGTTAATCCATAACCTGTTTTGATTTCAATAGCTCCTGTTCCCATTGCAATGAGCTCATTTACACGTTTCATGGATTGCTCAAACAATTCTTCTTCCGAAGTTTCCTGTAGTAATTTTGCAGAATTTAAAATGCCTCCTCCATTATTTGCAATTTCAGCATAGCTAAGGCCATTTATTCTATCAACAAACTCAGAGGTCCTGTCTCCTGCATAAACAGTGTGGGTGTGAGAATCGCACCAGGATGGGAGTACAATTTTGTCTGTTGCATCTATTATCGTTTCAGCTTCAATTACATCGTAATCTTCCATGCTGCCATATTCAATAATAGTATCATTTTCTATATAGATATAAGCATTCTCAATTAAAGGTAATGTTTTCATATCCTTACCTACTACAATTGTTGTATTGTTTTTGCGAACCTGAAGTAATTGTTTTATGTTAGTTATGAGTATAGACATTTGGATTGGCTTTTTGTAAAGATTGCTTTTTTTTAAGAATAAAAAAAACGCTAATCAGAAATTTGACTAGCGCTTATACTATTAGTTGAGCCTTACCTATTTTAAGCTCCCCACCATATCACCTGGTTTTACCCATTCGTCATAATCTTCTGCTGTCACGTAACCTAAGTTTACAGCTTCTTCTTTTAAGGTAGTTCCATTTTTATGTGCTGTATTGGCGATTTCAGCAGCTTTATAATAGCCAATTTTTGTATTTAAGGCCGTTACCAACATTAATGAGTTGTTTAGCAATTGCTTAATAACCTCATGATTTGGTTCTATGCCTCTTGCGCAATTTTCATCAAAGCTCACGCAGGCATCACCTAGAAGTTGCGCAGATTGCAAAATATTAGCCGCCATCAATGGCTTAAAAACATTGAGCTCGTAATGGCCTTGGGTGCCACCAATGGTAACTGCAACATCATTACCCATAACCTGGGCACAAACCATAGTTAAGGCTTCGCTCTGTGTTGGGTTAACTTTACCTGGCATTATCGAGCTACCAGGCTCATTTGCAGGAATTATGATTTCACCAATACCAGAACGAGGGCCTGAGGCCATCATCCTAATATCATTTGCTATTTTGTTTAGTGAAACAGCAAGTTGTTTTAAGGCGCCATGTGTTTCTACTATTGCATCATGTGCCGCTAAGGCTTCAAACTTATTTTCAGCAGTGATAAACGGTAAACCTGTAAATTCTGCAATATACTTGGCTACTAAAACATCATAACCTTCAGGTGTATTTAATCCTGTACCAACTGCAGTGCCTCCTAATGCCAACTGGCTTAAATGAGCTAAGGTGTTTTCTAATGCCTTAAGACCATGGTCTAATTGAGATACATATCCAGAAAATTCCTGACCTAATGTTAAAGGCGTTGCATCCATTAAATGTGTTCGTCCAATTTTCACAACATCCTTAAATTCTAAAGATTTATTATGCAAGGTGTTTCGCAATTGAATAATTCCTGGAATTGTGGTTTCAACAACTTTTTTATAAGCTGCGATATGCATCCCAGTAGGGAATGTGTCGTTTGAGGATTGGGATTTATTAACATCGTCATTAGGCTGAATGGTTTTTTCGCCTTCACCAATAGTATTACCAGCAATTTGGTGCGCTCTGTTCGCAATAACCTCATTTACATTCATATTGCTTTGTGTTCCAGATCCTGTTTGCCATATGACCAATGGGAATTGGTCATCATGTTTTCCTTCTAAAATTTCGTCACAAACTTGCGCTATTAAATCACGTTTTTCTTTACTAAGCACCTCTAATTCGCAATTAGTGTATGCAGCAGCCTTCTTGAGATAAGCAAAGCCATAAACAACCTCTAACGGCATAGATGATGGTGCTCCAATTTTAAAATTTTTACGAGATCGTTCTGTTTGTGCTCCCCATAGTTTATCCGAGGGCACTTTAACGTCTCCCATGGTATCTTTTTCAATTCTGTAAGTCATGATTTTTAATATTTTTAAAGCATTACAAAATTACAGATTTAAGAAGTTTTAATAAGATTTAATAACACATTCTTTTTACCAGACTTTCAATTTCAAAAATATTGTCTGTATTTTTTTATTTCGATAACGTTATAGTTAATATTTTTAGTTAAATTATTGTTTTATTACAACCGGATTTATGCTACGATTCAATCTTATACTATAATTTTGTTTACTCAAAAATTAGACTAACTAACTAAAAACTAATAATTTGAAGGAAGAACATTTTAAGTGGTATTCACCTACGCTGAGTAAGGATATAGAAATGCTTGTTTTTGGACATGCAGGTTATCCTGTTATTTTATTTCCCACTACAATGGGAAAACATAATGAGTGTAAGGATATGAAACTTGTTGAATCGGCAAAATGGTTTTTAGAACAAGGTTTAGTACAAATTTATTGTCCAGATAGTATTAATGAATTGAGTTGGTATAATAAGGATATTCATCCAGCTGCAAGAGCAAAAAATCATGCATGGTATGATGAGTTTATTCTAAATGAGCTTGTTACTAAAATATGCCATGAAAAAGGTTTAGACAAAGTAGCTGTCGCTGGCCCAAGTTTTGGCGGTTATCAGGCTGCCAATTTTGCGTTTAGACATCCAGAAAAAGTAAGTCATATGTTTAGTATGAGTGGCTCTTTTGATATAAAATCTTTTGTCGATGGTTATTATGATGATAATGTTTATTTTAACAATCCTGTAGATTATTTGCCTTCTGCTAATCATCCAGAACTCTGGAATATGAAAATTGTTCTGGGCGTAGGAGAATGGGATATATGCTTGGAGGCTAATAAAAGATTAGCTGCTATTTTAACTGAAAAAAATATTCCGTTCTGGTATGATGAGCGTAAATGGGCGAAGCACGATTGGCCAATTTGGAGAGAAATGTTTCCGCATTATTTATCAAAATTATAAGTAGAATTTAATATTAATTAATCCACAACTAATTCATTATATCATGAAAAAAATAGGAATTTTATTTGGACAAGAAGACACTTTTCCTTGGGCATTTATTGACAGAGTTAACGAAAAAATTGAAGCTGAAGGAATTAAAGATATGAAGGCCGAAGCTGTGTCTATAGATACTGTTGAGCAAGCCAAATCTGATGAATACGCAGTTATTATTGATAGAATTTCTCAAGATGTTCCCTTCTACAGAGCCTATTTAAAAAATGCTGCAATTACAGGAACTGCTGTTATTAATAACCCATTTTGGTGGAGTGCAGACGAAAAGTTTTTTAATAATGCCTTAGCAGAGTCTATTGGTGTACCAGTACCTAAAACCTTCATTTTACCTACATCTCATCGACCACATGATACAACAGAGAAATCATTCAGAAACATGAAATTTCCTTTCAATTGGGAAAAAATGTTTGATACGATTGGTTTTCCAGCTTATATGAAACCACATGATGGTGGTGGTTGGAAAAGTGTATATAGAGTTGAAAGCCCTGAAGATCTTTGGGCCAAACATGGTGAAACTGAAAATCTTGTAATGATGCTTCAGGAAGAAATTGAGTTTAAAGAATACTTTCGGTGCTATGTACTAGGAACAGATAATGTTCATATTATGCAATACGAACCAAGAAATCCGCATCATTTACGTTATGTGTTAGATGGAGAACCCGTAGATAAAAAAATATTAGACCTAGTTAAAAAATACTGTATTAAGTTAAACAAAGCTTTAGGTTATGATTTTAACACTGTAGAATTTGCAGTAAGAGATGGTATACCTTATGCGATAGATTTCTGTAATCCAGCACCAGATGCCGATATTAATTCAGTTGGTCAGGAAAACTTTGACTGGATTGTAGAGAATGCAGCAAATATGGCTATTTCAAAGGCTAAGCAATACAAAAAAGGCAAAATGAATTTAACATGGGGAACCTTTGTAAAAGATCAGGTTGCTGCTCCAAAGACTGCAACTAAAAGGACCGTATCCAAAAAAAACACCACTAAAGCTTCTGCAAAGAAAACAGCGGTCAAGAAAGCGCCTGCAAAAAAAGCTGCTACGAAGAAATCAGCTGCAAAAAAGTAATGATTAAAGGATTTTAACCAACCAACAAAACACTATGAAATTTACATTAGGTATTGAGGAGGAATATCAGGTCATTGATCCAGAGACTAGAGAATTAGTGTCACACGATCAAAAAATCGTTGCAGAAGCTGCAAAAAAGATTGGAGAACAATGTAAAGCAGAAATGCATCAGGCTGTTGTTGAAGTTGGAACTAATATTTGTAATGATATTACAGATGCAAAAGAACAAATAACAGGTTTACGCAGAACCATATCAGAAATATCGAATGATTTAGGGTTTAAAATTGGTGCTGCAGGTACGCATCCATTTTCCAAATGGGAAACGCAGTTAATAACTCCAAATCCCAGATACGACGAGATTGTTAACGAATTACAGGATACCGCAAGATCTAACTTAATTTTTGGGTTACACGTTCACGTTGGTATGGAAGATAAACAAATGGCAATCCATTTGGTTAATGCGATGCGCTATTTTTTACCGCACTTATATGCCTTGTCTACAAATTCTCCTTTTTGGGAAGGACGAAATACGGGGTTTAAGTCATTTAGGTCTAAGGTTTTTGATAAATTCCCAAGAACAGGTATTCCTGGTGTTTTTGATAACTATGCTCAGTATGAACACTATATAAATCTATTAGTAAAAACAAAATGTATAGATAATCCGAAAAAAATCTGGTGGGATATTAGAGTACATCCTTATTTTCCAACACTAGAGGTTAGAATTTGTGATGTGCCTCTTACCGTAAATGAAACTGTTAGTATTGCAGCTCTAATTCAGGCGATAATTGCAAAATTGTATAAATTAAGGTGTCAGAATCTCAATTTTATGAACTACCACCGAGCATTGATTAACGAGAATAAATGGCGTGCTGGACGTTACGGAATTGATGGGAAAATGATTGATTTCGGAAAAGAGTGCGAAGTTGATACTCGACTATTAATGGGTGAATTGCTCGATTTTGTTGATGATGTACTGGATGACTTAGGCTCAAGAAAAGAAATTGAATATATTAATGAAATGCTCAAGTTAGGAACTGGCGCAGACAGACAACTTGCTGTATATGAAAAATCAAAAGACCTCACTAAAGTAGTAGACTATATTACAGAACAAACTATTTTAGGTATATAACAGACCTACATATAATAATGATAAATAATAAAGTAACTCTTGCCATTTTAGATATGAACAATGGTGTACCTAATCAAGGTCTTCGTTGTATCGAAGAAATCGTTGGTACCTTTCATCTAGATGTGGCTTACAGAATATTTGATGTTAGAGCCAAAGGAGAAATTCCAGATACGTCATATGACATTTATATAACTAGTGGAGGTCCTGGAAGCCCTTTAGAACAGGAAGCCTGGAGAAAACCGTATTTACAATTAATGCAACAGCTTTGGGATTATAATAAATTGGCAACGGAACAAAAAAAACATGTTTTTTTTATTTGCTATTCATTTCAAGTTATTTGTGATTACTTTCAGTTAGGAGAAATTAAGAAAAGAAAAAGCACCTCATTTGGTATATTAAGAGTACATAAAACTAAGAAAGGCCACAACGATCTAATTTTGCAGGATTTAAATGATCCTTTCTATGCCGTAGACTCTAGAGACTGGCAATTAGTGCAGCCTCGTCTTACGGTATTTAAAAAGCATGGCGCAAAAATTTTAAGCTTGGAAAAGATTCGTACGCATGTAGAATTAGAAAGAGCTATAATGGCAGTTCGTTTTTCTGAAGAGTTTGTAGGTACACAATTTCATCCAGAAGCAGAGCCAGTGAGTATGGAAGCATTCTTTAAACTCGAAGCCAATAAGAAAATTGTAATTGAAAGCTTTGGCGAAGCTAAATATAATCAGATGATGGATAGGGTGGATGATCCAGATAAACTAACCATGACCTATAAAACAATTCTGCCAAAATTCATACAAAATGCTATCAAACAAATTCGGCAACCCATATTATCATAAATAATAATGATAAACAAGTATCGACAATTCTTCAACGCTAATTTTTCTGAAGAAAAATACCTGGAATTCTTAAAAGATATCAATAGTACTTTTAATTGTAAGGTAAATTTCAAAATTGCAGAGACGCCAATTTTTATCCCTAAAAAACTAAAGCATAAACTAGTAGAAGCTTGCGAAGATATTATGGCTGTAATTAATAAGCCTAATTTTAAATCTTTAACGGAAGGAGCTTTTTTCGATAAGAGTACGATTGTGCCCAACGAAGATGATTGCTCAAAATTTATCCAATTAGATTTTGGTGTTTGCGAAGATAAAGACGGTGAGTTAATCCCTAAATTAATTGAACTACAGGGATTTCCGTCCTTGTATTTGTTTCAAGATTTATTGGGTAAAAAGTATAAGGCGCATTTCGGAGAGGCAATTCCAGATCATTTATCGCAACATTCAAGCGGAATATCCAATCAAGAATATATCGATTTGTTACGTGAGGAGATTGTTGGTAATACAAACCCTAAGCAAGTCATACTTTTAGAGATAGAACCAGACTTACAGGCGACTGCTATAGATTTTTATGCTACTGCAGCGCAACTTGGAATAAAAGTGTTGTGTATTTCTAAATTAAAAAAGAAAGGAAAGAAACTCTATTATATAGATAATGAAGGGCAACAGGTCGAAGTCTTAAAAATTTATAATAGAATAATTTTTGATGAATTGTACCAACGTAACGACTTACAAAGAGAGTTTGATTTTTTAGATGAAATTGATGCAGAGTGGATAGGGCATCCTAATTGGTTCTATAGAATTAGTAAATATACAATGCCTTTATTAAAAGGTGATTATGTGCCCAAATCTTTTTATTTAGATCAAATAGAGAAAATTCCGGACGATTTAGAGAATTATGTATTAAAACCGTTGTATTCATTTGCAGGATCAGGTGTGCAGATTCATGTTACAAAATCCATGATCAACGCCATTGAAAATAAATCTAATTTTTTATTGCAAGAAAAAGTGACTTATGCTCCTGTTATTGAAACGATGGATGTGCCGGCGAAGTGCGAAATTAGAATGATGCTACTTCACAATTCTAAGACACAAAAAACTGAAATTGTTAGCAACCTAGTGCGTTTGAGTAAAGGCGAAATGGTAGGTGTTAAATATAATAAGGACAAAACCTGGGTTGGTGGAAGTACAGGCTATTTTGAAATGTAATTAGCGTATAACTTCACACTTCTCTACTAAAAATGTTGTTTAAACATCAATAGGCTGGGTTTAATATAGAAGTTTAATTATAGCGATTTATCTGGCGCTGGCAAACTTGCGTGAAACTCTTCAGAAATTCGTTGGGTATAAGACTTTAACAGTTCTAAAACACGGTCGCTCGATTCTGATATCACAATTAAACCAATATGCCAAGGTTTATTCATTCTCCACACAATTTCTTTATCTTTAAAGTTTGAGGTGTCAGGATGCTCATATCGGCTTAAGGATACGACAATTCCTGCGTATTTATTTTGTTCTTTTGGCAGTTTGTAAACTTCACTTCTTAGATTGGCAGCTTCAATTTTTGCCCATTCCTTCCATAAATTAATTCCTGAAGCATAATATACCATTTCTGCCAAATTTGCGCCACCCACTCGAGAAGACGTTTCTAAAAAAAACAACTCTCCTGTAGCTTTAGATTGTATAAATTCAGTGTGAGAAGCACCAAACTGCATACCAAAGGCCTTCATAACGTCTGCATTCATTTTTTGCAAACTTTTTTCTACTTGAGATCCAACCTTACAACTTGCAGATCTAAATATGCCTCCACTATGCGCGACTTCAAAGGGGGTGTCCAAATATTTACTTACTCTGGCGAAAACAACTTTGCCATCTACATTTAAGCCATCGACATGATAAACATCACCTGGAGCAAATTTTTCTATAAGGTAATTATCTCTTTCATCTCCCAAATCATTGATAACCTGCCACAACTCCTCCTTATTCTGTATTTTTTTAATACCGGTTGCAGAGGCCTCCATTCGTGGTTTTATAAGCCAAGGAGGGCCAACACGATCTGCATAATTGTTAATATCATCATTGTGAAATAGGTTTGTAAACTCGGGTACATTGACACCTTCAATTTTAGCCTTAGCACGCATTGCAAGTTTGTCTCTAAAATAATGCGCTGTAGTTCTTCCCATCCCTGGGCTTCTAAAGTGTTCTCTTAATAGGGCAACTTTTTCCACATCAAAATCATCTAATGCGACAAATCGGTCAAACTTTATGGTTCTAAATTTATATGCGATCCCTTTAGTTACATCGTGCTGATTCCAGTTCTCTATATAAAAGGTATCTGTGATACTATCCCAAGGCCAAGCTTCGTGTTCCAGTGTTTTTTTTGTTAGCAAATAAACATTATTGCCTTCTGCCTTACAGCTTTTTAGAAAATCTACACCTTTAAAATAGGTGCAAATACAGAGGAAGTTAAGAGGTTGTTTAGCCATGGATAGTCTTGTTAAAATGAATATAACGACAAGCTTATACACTCAAAAACTAAAAAAGTTAATTACTGTGTGTTTTAAACTGTATTATAATATAGCACTAGTTTTTTTAGTAAAGCTTTTGCTATTTCAATTTACAAAACTCAGAATTATTTTAAGGTCTTTTCTTTAATTAATTCTGTAATAAGCTGTATGCCATAACCTGAAGCGCTTTTCATCTTAGCATAAGAAGATGACCCAAAAGAAACTCCTGCAATGTCTAGGTGCATCCATTTGTCATGGTCTTCAGTAAATGCCTCTAAGAATTTTGCAGCATTGGTTGCTCCTGCAAGCGGATTGCCACTAAAGTTTCTAATGTCAGCAACATCACTGTGTAAATCACTCTCATAATCTTCAAACATTGGCAATTGCCATACACGCTCATGCACTTTATAACCAATTTTAGACGTAGTCTCTGCCAGGTCAGCATTGTTTGTAAACATCCCTGCTGCATGATACCCTAATGTTCTCACTACACTACCAGTTAAGGTTGCCAGATCAATAAGATACTCAGGCTTAATGTTTTTTACTGCATAGCTTAGGCCATCTGCTAGTACTAAACGACCTTCTGCATCTGTATCAATAATTTCGATGGTCTTACCAGAATAAGAATTAATTACATCTCCAGGTCTGTAGCTTTCTGCATCTACCGCATTTTCTGCAGAACAGACAATACCAGTAACATTGATATTTAATTTTAATTTAGCAATTAATTCTACAACACCTAATACAACCGCAGCACCTCCCATATCACTTTTCATATAGTGAAGGTTTGTAGAAGGTTTAATAGATAATCCGCCAGAGTCAAATGTGATGCCTTTACCTACAAGACACACATCTATTTTTTTATTTTTATTACCCTTGTATTCATTAATGATAACAACAGGTTTGTTTATACTGCCCTTGCCAACCGATAATACAGCTTCGAATCCTTGTTTTTTAAGTTCAGCAGGTTTTAAAACGGTACATTTATATTTAGCCGATTCTGCAGATTTTTGAGCCCATTTACCTAAAAATTCTGGCGTCTTAATATTAGGAGGGGCATCGACGAGTGCCTTTATTTTATTAATTGTTTCACCTGTGTACTTGCCTTCGTCTAATATTATCTTTAATGAAGAGGTAGATGTGAATGTTACAGACAGTTTGGTTTGTTTCTCTTTTTTTGATCTAAATTCACCTATTGTATAATGAGCCATTTCTAATCCTATAACGGCTTTTCTGACTTCATCTTTACTTAAGTCATTTGCATAAACCTGCATGGATTTACCCCAATACTTTTTAGTATCAAAGCAGAGTTTTCTGAAGGCTGCTTCAATTTGGGCACTATGCTTGTCTTCACCTATACCTAACAAATAAATGCGATTACCGCCTTTACCATAAAGTAATTGATAGGTTGAAAAACTACCATCAAAATCTGGGTTTTCAATAGGTAAAAACGACTTTACATCCTCTAGTTGATCCTTTCTGCAAGGCAAAATATAATCTTTTGATGTATCTAATGTATTTTTATAGTTATAAACCATGATTTATGAATTAAAATAAAGCCATTTTACAGCTTTAGGGAACTCTTCGCGCCAGTGGACTTCTGAGTGACTTCCATGTTGATTAATAGAAAAATGAAAATCGATATGATAACCTTTTACCATTTTTTCCTTTATGATACTTCCTAATTTATTAGCATTAGGAAGGTGCTCAATACTTTCTTTACCGCCAGCATAAAGATAAATCTTAGACTCCTCTAAAGGTTTAAAGGTTTCTGTATGGTTAAAAATTGTTTTACTAATCCAAAGACTTGGAGAGAAAATCATCATTTTACCAAATACCTTAGGATTTTTCAATCCTGCATGCAGACTAATTAAGCCACCCATTGAGCTACCGCCAATACCAGTATTTTCAAAATCGGTTAAAGTTCTAAATTTTTTATTGATGTAAGGAATTAGTTTTTCAATCATAAATTGAATATAAAAATTACCTTTTCCTTGACCAAAACGAGGATGAAAATAAGGAAGATACTCGTTAATGCGTTCTTCATTTCCATGATCAACCGCTATAATTATTAAGTCACCATGACCTTCCTTAGCTAATTTTGCCATTGATTTGTCAATTGCCCAATCTCCGTAAGGTGCTAATGGGTTAAATAGGTTCTGACCGTCCTGAAGATATAAAACTGGGTAATGCTTATCTGTTTCGTAATAATTATGTGGTAATAGAGCTGAAATTTTTCGAGTTGCATTAAGGTGGGGAATCTCATATGCTTCTTCAATAACATGTATTATAGGTGAAAAATCTGTCAAGGTCATTCTTTTAAATTTAGGTACGGCGAAAGTACTATATTATGCCAATATGCAATGGATTTATTAGTACAGGTTTTAACGAATATATTATGAATTGTTAACACTTAGTTTAAATACAATTGAGTTCTAATATAGCAAATCAGATTCAGTAATTCTTAAATTTACATCTTATTATTGAGTGCTATAGCCGATGTTAATCGACAATAAATTTTAATTTTAAGGGACTAATGATGTATCTTGAATTAATTTTATTTTCAAAAAAACTTAAAGTATCATGTCAACACCATCTCCTTTAGCTATAATTCCAGTATTGTCTTCTATGGATATTGAAAGAGACGTCTTATGGCATAATAGGTTTACCGGATTTAATTATGTATTTGGAGACAGTAATTATTGTGGATTGCAACGTGATGGTCACGAAGTTCATTTGCAGTTCCATCATGGTACAGAAGATGATCCAGTTTATGGTTCTGTAATAAAGTTATTTGTTAAAAATATAGATCCCTATATTAAAGAATTTGAGGAGAGAGGTACTATTACAGAAGAAAAGGTGAAAAAGAACACAGCTTGGGGAACGCACGAATTTGGATTTTTAGATTTAAATAAAAATGCTATTTATCTTGTTCAAGATATCTTATAAGTCTGATTAAAAAATTTAGTCATTATTGGCTTATCCAACAATTTTACCATCTACCATTGTTAATTTTCGGTCTGCCATTTCTGCTAATTCTTCATTATGGGTTACAATAACAAAGGTCTGTTTAAACTCATCTCTGAGTTTAAAAAAGAGGTTATGTAATTGCTCGGCAGATTCACTATCTAAATTACCTGAAGGCTCATCTGCAAAAACGATTTTGGGCTGATTAATTAGTGCTCTGGCAACAGCAACCCGCTGTTGTTCTCCACCAGATAAACTATTAGGCTTATGATGTATGCGATCTTTTAATCCTAAATAATCTAATAGATCCTTTGCGCGATTTTCGGCTTCAACTTTTGGTGTGTTATTAATAAATGCTGGAATACATACATTTTCTAAAGCTGTAAACTCTGGAAGTAATTGATGAAACTGAAAAATAAAACCGATATTATTATTTCTAAATTTTGCTAAGGCTTTTTCATTGAGCCCTTTTATATATTGGCCATTAATGGTTAACTCGGTTTGGTCTTTATAATCTGGTTTATCTAGTGTACCCAGGATATGTAACAAGGTTGTTTTACCGGCACCAGAAGCACCAACTATAGAAATAATCTCGCTTTCTAATATAGTTAAGTCCACACCTTTTAGAACCTTAAGATCTTTATAGGCTTTTTGGATGTGGTTTGCAATAATTATGGGTTTACTCATACAAGCGTGAAAATAAGACTTAATGTACTAATCTACAATTCTAGGATGTAGATTTGTTACTGCCAAAAACAGATTTAATCCCATTAAAATCTATAAAATATTGAACACGAACAGAAATAGTATGTTGTATTGGCTGATCGAATAATGTATCTAGACTTTCGGAGTAGTTAGCATCAGACATGGTATCGAAGTTAAATAACTGATTTCTGTAAAGAGCCGTCAAAAAGCTTCCCGGTGCAAATTGCCAAGAGTAACTTAAATCAATATTCCATGTGCTAAAATTTATATTTGGACTACCACCAATATTATTAACATTATAGCCTGAATCGGTTGTTAACCGACCATTATCTAATAGTGTAAATAGATCATCGTCATAATCTACTGTATCCCAATAATGTCTAAAAGTTAGAGCAAGTGTATTAAATGGGTCGAAAGTGTAATTTGCAGAAATTGTATTTGTCAACGTTTGTCTGTTGCGCTCACCGAAAATGGGCTGATCATCTACGAACGCAGCGTAGCCTCTCTGTCCGTTGGCTCTTCTAAAATCAAAACTATAAACTAGAAGTAATTTATCGTTTGGTCGTACTCTTGGTCTAAAATTAAAATTGTAGCCCGATAAATCTCTTCCTTCTTCAACTAAGAAAAATGGGTCGAGTCTAATATCGAAAGCAAACTTTTTATTATAGTTAGATGAATAGCGTCCGCCAAAGCTTACCACATTTTCAAAGATAAAGGGTCTTCCGTCTCTAGATTCAAAATAATCATATTGTTTGCCTGGTTCTATATTTAATCTAAAGCCATAACTGTTTAGAGTCTTGGTTTGAGCATTGTAACTTGCACCAAAATTTGTGCCTGTAAATGTACCTAATGCACCAGGCTTTGCTAAATTTCTGTAATTAACAAATGCGTTAATTCTGTAATTGTTTAAATTTCCTTGAGGTTCAAAAATTTGGTAAGATACATCTGCACCAAAATTATTGAAGTTATTTCTAAAGTTTAAGCCCAGATCGTTAATGTCGAATTTTGTATCTGCAAAACTGTGGTCAAAACTATACCTGAAATTTCCGTGCGCCTTTCCAATATAAAAAAAGGTGCTATAGCCTGTTTCTATATCATCAAACTGATAATTAACATTACTCATTTTTGCTTGACCAATAATTCTGTAAGTATTGCGCTTATTTTGAATGCTAGATACTAACGCTGTAGCATTCCCGTCTCTAAAACTACCTTCTCTGGTCACATTTGTATTTATCAAACTAATAGAGGAGTTGCCATTAAACTGTTGGTCTACCACAAAAATATTATAATTAGCAAATGGCTCAACAACTTCATCGCGTTGCTCACCAGTTGTGGTGTTGGTGATTGTAGCCACCGTTCTTTCTGTAATTGCGTTAAAAATACCGATTCCAAGACCAGATTTGGTTCTTCCAGATACTTTTAATGCATTAAGCACTTTTACATTTTTTGGCACATTCGCAGATTCTTCTGCGGTTAATGACAACTGGCCGCTGGGCGCATTTCCAATTCGTCTCGAAAAGAATAAGTTACCTTTAGAGAATAATTCTACACCTTCAGTAAAGAATTGACGTTGCTCTGAGAACGTTTGTTCAAATGGTCCTAAATTGAGCGTTACATTATCAAAACCTGCCTGGCTAAAATCCGGCACTAAGGTGGCGTCTAATGTAAAATTATCTGTTATTCCATATTTTAAATCCAAGCCAAAGGTCAGATCGGTTTCAGTTTCGCCATCAAAACTATTTACAATCCCCGTAGTAAAAGGATACAAATTAAGTCTAACCGGTGGTTTAATATTTTGCAGTCCTTTGAGTTCACCATGGTAAAGGCCTATATTTCCTTGTGTGGGATCAATGGGATTCCAAGTATATTGAGATCTTTCTCTTCTAAATTGTCGGTGAAATTGTAATCCCCAGGTCGGTGCCTCCTGATCAGTAAAGCGTAATGTTCGATACGGTAATTTTATTTCTACCACCCAACCATCATCCATATGTTTTACGGCACTCTCCCATACGGCATTCCAACTAAAATCTTCACCAATTGTCGGATTTGCTATGGCATCAGCTTGTTGGCCAGAACTAAAAACAAAAAACTGAGTGTCATTCTGGGCGTCATTGTTGGGATTTAAAACAACAGCAAAGAAATCGTTTTGTCCAAAATTATCTCGAGACGTAAACTGAGTCATTATTTTAGATGGATCATCATACAAATAGGCAGCAACATAAATTGCCTCGTTATCATATGCCATTTTAACTTCAGTTCGTTGTTCTCTCGGTAATACGTTTCCTATATCTGGTTTAAATTGGATAAATCCAGTGGCAATGTTTGCATTTTTCCAAGCTAGATCATCTAAAACGCCATCAATTTTTGGTGCCGCTGTAGCACGTTCAATATTGAGTGTTTTTTTATCTTGTTTTATTGCGTTATTCTCTTGCGAAACTGCAAGGATGCTGGTTAAGCTAAATAATAAATAAAGTACTGAACGTAAGTTCATAATAGATTGATGAAAGTTTAGTTTTAGATAAAACTGCAATTAAT
>JABDKL010000032.1 GCA_013002225.1 Winogradskyella sp. | reverse complement strand
TATATGATAGCGATGTTTGTGTATTGTAGTTATCTACCATTTGACTGAGAAACTGAATACCTCTTTGTCGCGCTTGCTTTCGCTGTGTACGCATAAGTATTCTTCCTTTAACTCTACCAGCCTTATTGACATAACCGTGCCTTTTTTGTGTTGAGTCTGTGGATGAAGAAAGCGCGCTAGTCATATTGTCAAGTAGAATAGGATTAATTTGAACGATGGCGTTGTTTATGTACGGTAAGTTGTATGATTGAAGATGATAAACATTAATTTATTTAATTTAATGAAAGGAATTCAACAGCTAAGATGAAAAAGAAAAAAAATCGCGTATTGGTAGGATGTTTGTTGTATGAAGTAATGGTGTAATATTATAAGCAACTATTAAATTCTGAGTAAAAAGGGAGAGCTTAATCACTGATTTTTGTATAACGCATGCGTTGAGTATTGTTACGGCGATGCTTTTGTAATTCTGTCCTATTATGGAGTGACGTATGCCGAAATATAATAAGTACTAAGACTTCGTAGTACTGTTGTTTTTTGTAGACTAGTATTTTTGAATGTTCGGTATTTCATGATGCTAATTTTTTTGGCTTTCGGGTTTTTTATGATGCAATTTTGTAGTAATTTAAGATTTGAATTTTGATAAACAAGAAGGTGGGAATACACCATTTTTGTAAAAAAACTTGGTAACTTGTTCGGGGCATTGAGTAATTGGTTGTTGTGTGTGAGATTTTGCTAAAACGGGAAGAAGATCAGAAATTGATTCGTCTGTTAGGTATTGATCAAGTGATTCCAGTTTGTTGTAGGTCATGTTATAATTTCGTAAGATGTGATAAAAAGTGGCATTTTTATCGAGGAGATCCGTTTGCATTTTACTAGTTTTTTCCCCGTTCGGATTCATAGACATGGAGTACATTTGTCGAACACTATCTTGTAGTAAGAATTTTTTAATATTATTGTAAGTGTGAGTAGCAAGCTGATCGACGTCGTCGAAGGGTGATGTAGTAATAAAACATATGGCTTGGTCGATGTATGTTTCTTTCTTATATTCTTTGGATCTAGGTATATTCTTTTCGTCGAATGGAATTTTTCGAACAGAACATACTTTAGCTGTTTCTGCGTGAGTAAACGTATGAAAGCCATCCGAAGGGGGCATGCTCATTAAGTCGGCTAGTTTCTGAGGCCGAAATTGGTAAAAACTTCCAAATGCTTGTTTTGATTTATTAAAAGTTGTGTAATCAAAGATGATAAGAACATTACGCGTCGTTGGAAATTTTTTTGCCATGATAATGATCTTGTGCTGGCAGTAGCTTTTTAATTTCTGCTGCCATTGACGAAGATAAGCAGGCGATCCCTGTGTGTCAGAGTTTGGTTGGGAAGAGGAATTTGTTTGGCTTGTTGCTTCGTTTGTAATTTCTCTTGTAGGCGTTATTTGCGTAGCTTCGTTCACCATATCGACAGGATTAGGATGCTCGTTAGTATGCGCCAACGTTGTATGCTCCATGTTGTGGTTTGAGACATAATTAATAGCGTCTTGTTTGGTTGCAAACGATTTAACAATTCCCCCTTTATCAAAAGCAGCTTCAGCAGCTGATTTTTTGTCGTGATAACACATAGCATCATTGTCTCTATTAATAACTACATAGCAACAATTTACGTAAGGGTTATTAGTTATAACAGTGTTGGGGTCTCGGGTTCTTCTATTAGACGAACGATGCTCATTTGAAGACTCAGATTGCCTTTCTGATGAAGGTTGCTTGTTACGGGTCAGAAGTTGCGCACCCTCAGGATCATTGTTACCCGTTGACTCAATTTGGTCGTTGTTTTCTTTCAACACATTGTCACATAGTCTTTGGAAGAGAACTTTCACAGTGCCATTCGTATCAAGGCCATGTGTTTCACATAATGCAATTAATTTAGGTTTTTTCTGCGTCTTCAGCCATTCGATATTGATAATTTCAGATTCACTAGACATAATCACGTTGTTTTTGAAAGCAGAAAACAAAAATTGTGAGAGATAAAAATCTTAACATAACATCGAAACGAGGAATAAAGTGCCTTTATTTGGAGAGAGAAGCGTTGAAGAGGGAAAATTAGAAAATTCGGTCAACAATTTTCAAGGTAGTGCGTTGAAAAAGCACAACAAGTACAAGACTTGTGTAATAATTTTGCACTGTAAAATGCAAGGGAGCGTTGAGTACCAATTCTGCAGTTTAACAAGTTATGGCTATTAAAAAAACCATAACACATATTGAAATGTTGTCCAATCTATTGTTTTGTATTGAAAAAAGCGAAGATGGAGTTGCACAAAAGCATAATATGGCAACAATATTGTCTAACTAAAAATTCATTTACATGTTGTATAAAAATTTTGATTTAAATAAGAAACCGTTGAATATAATAGTATTGAAATTTTGCAGACTTGTAAACTCAGCCAAAAATTATGATATACACGTTATTTGTTTTGGTAGGAAATACACGTTATTTGTTTTGGTAGGAAAAACTGTCAGAAAGTGTAATACTTGGTTTAGTAAATATCATAATTAAGAAAGAAAAAAAAAGAAACAAACAGGAGTATGAAACAGTGTGTGATTTTACCACCTCATCAAATATTTTACACTCTATTTAAAGAGTATATGCATGAGAAAGATGAGTGTTGTTGTATTT
>JABDKL010000116.1 GCA_013002225.1 Winogradskyella sp. | reverse complement strand
TCCCAATGACCACAAGTAGAATCTCTCCAATTGCATAAATCAGATATTTACTGAACTTATTTTCAGAGAGCAGTTTTTGCCTAATTTTTCTAAATAACTTTATCATTGGTTATAATGAAGCACAACGGTCAAGTATAGGAGCCGTTTTAATGGCTTATATACGTTGTTGTGTAACATAAATTCAGCTACAATTTCTTAATAGTAGAATGTAGATGTGAAATTTTCCATCCATCTTCTCCTTTAACCCAAATTTTTGTTACAATTTCTTTTTTGTATACGTTTCCTTCTTTAGCAAACTCCATGATTCTGATGGTATAAGCAGACTTATTTGATATAGGAAAGTAATTGGTTGTCACATTCGATGGCTTCTCAAATGGACGTTGAATGCGATTGCAAAAACCAATAATCATATCTTTACTTGGGGCTTTCATACCATCCAAATAATACGTAGCATTTTCGTCAATTAAATCACTCATAGTTTGACAATCACCAGTTCTAAAAGCATTAATTTCTATGTCGGTCAACTCCATAATTTTGGATTTGACACTTTCCAAACCATTCGTTTGAGCATTACTATACATAATTGAACAAAGAAATATTGCCAAAAACAGACTTCTATTTGCAAGTTCTTTCATGGTAGTGTTTTTATGTTACACAACGGTCTTGGCTATGGCTTCGTTACGAAATGGTACACGAGTATCATTCCACCGTAACAATAAAAATAGCAAAAAGGCTTGAAATTCCGATTAGGAATTTCAGCCGTAATGAACTATATACGTTGTTGGCTGTAGTTATTTTTGTTTTCAGTCTTTAATTAAAAATTCAATAGTCGCTTGGTGAACTTTCTTTTCAGTTGCTAGTTCAAAATGATTAGCACCTTGTATTTCCAAATATTCTCCATTAGGTAAAGTTTTAGCAACTTTTTCCCCTTTTCCAAGTACTAAATCCAATTCTCCACTAATTATTAGAATTGGGCTTTCAATTTTTGAAGCATTTTCTAATGTTAGAGTTGGATATTTTCCTAAACTTAAAGCAATCATAGAATCTTTATCTAATCCAACTTCATTAATAAAATTCCAATATGCCGATAAATGTTTTGGTAAATGACTTGGGTAACTCTCATATGAAAATATTTTCGCAAAACCAGGTAATAGATTTTCTAAAATATAAGGTGGGATTCCAATCAGCCCGTTACCAGTGGCCATTAAAATTGCTTTAGAAAAATATTCAGGATATCTATATAATAAATCAAAAGCTATCAATGTTCCCATTGAATAGCCAATTAGGTAAACTTTAGAAAATTTTAAGTGCTTAATTAAATTTACTACATCATTTGAAAAGTTTTTTGTCCCATAAAAATCTGGGTCATTGCTTTTATCACTTTCTCCATAGCCACGAAAATTAATACCAATTACTTGAAATCCATTATCAGTTAAGGTTTCAATCCAACCAGTTTGTTGATAGTTATATTTAAAATCAACTGCTCCACCGTGTAGAAGAACTATTGGCTTTCCAGAGCCATAAATTTCGTAGCTTATTGTAACGTCATTTTTTGTAAACTTCGGCATTTAATGTCTTGTTAGAGGGTTTACTCTAATTACAGCCAACTCGTTATATGCTACCTAAGATAACATATTATCCTTTGAGGTTTCCGGATAAGGATTGATTTAATAGGTTTTTATCTGTAGAGCGAAGCTCAAGTAAGGCGGTGTCTAGCGGACTCTGAACTGCAAGAATATCTTTCTTAGCAACATGCGTATAGATCATCGTCGTCTCAGGTTTACTATGGCCCAATAACTCCTGTACCAGCCGGAGATTGACCCCATTCTCTATTAAATGGGTCGCATAAGAATGCCGCAACGTATGAGGGGTTACACGCTTCGTAATTCCGGCGCGGCGGCATGATCTTCGCAAAAAACACCGGATACTTGTCGCACTATACATCCCGCCTTTTTCACCCTGGAATAAAAAATGCTGAGGCTTATAACTGCTTACATAATTGATCAGCAAAGGCACCGTACTCTCCGCTAAAATTACGTACCTGTCTTTACGGTTCTTAGACTGTACCACTACCAACTGCCGCCTGTCTAAGTCAATATCAGCCAAACGCAATTGTAGGACCTCGCCAATTCGCAGTCCGCAGGAATACATCATGGCCAGAATTGTCCGGTGCTTTAAATTGTAGGTAGCACGTAACAAGTCTATTACTTCCTCCTTACTCAATACAGTAGGTAAATGCCTGCTCTTCCTGGGTCGTTTAATTGTCGTAGGTTCTATACCGCTTTCGGTAAAGCGATCCCCAAAATGCTTAAGAGCACTAATCAGCTGACGATGAGTACTAATACCATAATTTCTTC
>JABDKL010000207.1 GCA_013002225.1 Winogradskyella sp. | reverse complement strand
CATCTAAAGCTTGCTTTAATAGGTGGTGGGTCAGGGTTGCCGTTGTTGTTTTACCATTACTCCCTGTTATAGCCACCAAGGTTGCCTCAGTAAACTGTGAAGCAAATTCAATTTCAGAAACCACCTTAATATTAGCTTCCCGTAATTGTTTTATTAACGGTAACTTATCTGGTATACCTGGACTTTTCATGATAATATCTGCATTCAGAATTTTTGATGCTGTATGATGATTATCTTCAAAATCTATATCATTATTTAAAAGAACGTCTTTATATTTTTTCTTAATCTCTCCTTTGTCAGAAACAAAAACCTGGTATCCTTTTGCCTTACCCAAAAGCGCTGTCCCTACTCCACTTTCACCACCACCAAGAATTACCAATTTTTTCATTTATTTCTTTCTGTCATTCCTGCGTAAGCAGTAATTACAAACTCTTTTTATCTTATTTTTAATGTCACGATAGAAATAATGGCTAACAAAATGCCAACAATCCAGAACCGCGTCACTATCTTGCTTTCATGATATCCCGATTTTTGATAATGGTGATGCAATGGCGACATTTTAAAAATGCGCCTGCCTTCTCCATATTTTTTTCTTGTGTATTTGAAATAACTCACTTGAAGCATTACCGATAAATTCTCTGCCAGGAAAATGCCACAAAGTATTGGGATTAACCACTCTTTACGAACAGCAATTGCAATTACTGCTATGATTCCACCTATTGTAAGACTTCCTGTATCTCCCATAAACACTTGTGCCGGATATGCGTTATACCATAGAAACCCGATTAAAGCTCCAACAAATGCTGCAATGTATATTGTAATTTCTTCGACCTGTGGGATATACATAATATCCAGATACTTTGAGAAAATTATATTACCAGATACCCAGGCAAAAATCCCTAAGGTCAACACTACGATGGCAGATGTACCTGCTGCCAAACCATCAATTCCATCGGTAAGGTTTGCACCATTAGATACTGCCGTTACTATGACTATACTTATTAGTACAAAAATGATCCAGGCATATTTTTCAAAGCTTGGACTGATCCATGTAATCAAGTCCGAATAATCGAATTCATTATTTTTTACAAATGGAATAGTTGTTTTAGTTGATTTCTTTGCCGCATCAAACAATTGTGCAGCTTGTAGATCCGGATTTTGAGCCAACATGATTTGTTGTTGCTGGATTGGCAACTCTTCCTTAATGGTAACGTCTTCATGAAAATAAAGCGTTAAGCCTACTATTAACCCTAAACCTACTTGTCCTAATACTTTAAATTTGCCTTTAAGTCCCTCTTTATCATTTTTGAATTTTTTGATATAGTCATCAACAAACCCAATTGTTCCCATCCAAAGTGTGGTAATGATGAGCAGAATGATGTAAATATTTTCGAGTTTGGCTAATAATAACACTGGTATGAGCGTGGCCAATATTATAATGATACCACCCATAGTTGGTGTACCTGCTTTTTCAACTTGTCCCTCTAAACCCAGATCTCTTATCGTTTCACCGACCTGTTGTTTTTGCAAAAATCTTATGATGCGCTTACCGTAAATGGTAGAAATTAACAATGACAAAATGATAGCCACAGCAGCTCTAAAGGTTAAGAACCCAAAAAGAGATGCTCCCGGGAATTGGAATTGCTGTTCTAAATATTCAAATAAATAATATAACATCTATCTATTTTTGTAATTGTTTTAATAGTTCCTGAACCGTTTTATAATCATCAAAATCAAAACGCTCTCCCTTAATTTCCTGATAGGTTTCATGGCCTTTCCCAGCGATTAGGATAATGTCATTTGTGTTTGCCATCTGACAAGCCGTTTTGATAGCTTGCTTTCTATCAGTAATAGATAAGGTCTTTTTGAAATTTTGAGGTTCAACACCTTGTTCCATATCCTCAATTATCGTTTCTGGCTTTTCACTTCTAGGATTATCACTTGTAAAAATTACGTTTGTACTTAAAGCAGAGGCGATATGTGCCATTTTTGGCCGTTTGGTCTTATCTCTGTCTCCACCACAACCCACTATGGTAATTAAAGCTTCATTTTTAGTTCTAATACTATTAATGGTTTCGAGCACATTTTTGAGGGCATCGGGAGTATGTGCATAATCTACAATTGCCGTAATTTTATCCTCAGAAATAAAATACTGAAATCGTCCAGACACATTTTCAAGCTCACTGATAAGCCTTAAAATCTCATCTTTTTCCAATCCTAACACTTCTGCTGTACCATAAATCGCCAGAATATTATAGGCATTGAAACTACCTATTAATCGGGTCCATAACTCACTATCATTAACTTTGAGCAATAGTCCACTAAATTCATTCTCTAATATCTGAGCTCTGTAATCTGCATAGCTTTTCAAGGCATAGGTATAGGTCTTTGCAGGTGAATTTTGCAACATGACCTTCCCATTTTTATCGTCGAGATTTGTTAAGGCAAATGCATCTTTTGGCAGCTGGTCGAAGAAACGCTTTTTAACGTCTCTATACTCTGCAAAGCTGTCATGATAATCCAGATGGTCGTGAGACAGATTGGTAAAAATCCCACCTGTAAATTTGAGGCCTTCGGTTCGTTTTTGATGAATCCCATGAGAACTAACCTCCATAAAACAATATTCTATGCCCTCATCATTCATTAATTTTAGGTATTTATTAATGCTTAAAGAGTCTGGTGTAGTATGCGTCGCTATATAAGATGCTTCATCTACCATGATCTTTACGGTAGACAATAAGCCAACTTTATAGCCTGCTTTTTTAAATAATTGATATAACAGACTTGTTACAGTGGTTTTACCATTTGTACCGGTAACTCCAATAAGTTTTAAATTTTCGGAAGGATGCTCGTAATAGTTAGCTGCCATATAGGCTAATGCCTGATTAGAGCTCATAACTTCTACGTAGGTAATACCATCTACAAGCATTTCCGGAAGTACCTCGCATACAATAGCCTTTGCACCGGCTTCAATTACCTTTTCGATGTATTTATGGCCATCGGTCTGGGTTCCGGATATAGCAACAAAGACATCATTTTCTCCTATTTTACGAGAATCGAACGCAATTTGATTAACCGCTATACCAGTACTACCTACAACAGCATTAATAGTAACCCTATACAATATGTCTTTTAAGATCATCATGAAGCTTCTAAAACAATGGTTTGGTTTGGTTTTAAGGTCTGGTGTCTATCTACAGACTGCTTATTTACGGTGCCACTACCCCTTAATTTTACATTGACCTTAATCTGCAGATTTTCAAGCAAGGCGATTGCATCCATAGCTGGCATGCCAATCACACTTGGCATAAGCTTTTTATATTTACGCGCATACTCGTAGTAACCCTCAAAGTCACTTTCGACCAAATTGTTATGAAAGTCTAAGGATTCAATCTCATCAATGATTGGCGTATCTGTATATATTTTTTGTGCAATTCTTTTAAACACAGGACCCGAGACGTCTGCACCATAATACCCAACTTTTGTACTCGGCTTATGTATAACGACAATACAAGAATATTTAGGATTATCTGCCGGAAAATAACCTGCAAAAGACGATATATACTTTCTGTCTTTTCTCCATTCCTCGTTATTTGCATAATCAGTTCTCGCTGTTCCTGTTTTACCTGCCATTGAAAAGGTCTCTGAATACATACGTTCTCCGGTACCACGAATAATGATGTTTTTAAGTATATCCTGAATTTCTGCTAAGGTTTTATCTGAACAAATTTGCTTAACGAGCACTTCTTTTTCGAAGACCTCAATGTTTTTATCGAACGACTTCACCGATCTGATAAATCGCGGTTTAATTAATTCGCCATCATTAGCAATGGCATTATAGAACGCCAAGGTTTGTAATGGTGTCATTGTAAGATTATAACCATATGCCATAGATGGTAATGCATTTCTACTCCAGTTCACAGCACCTGGCTTTGGAATATCTGGCTTACCCTCACCAATTATTGAAACCCCTAATGGCTCATCTAACCTCCATTGGCTCAATCGATTTAAAAACTTTTCTGGATTCTTAGAATAATGATCATCTATTATGGTCGCAAGACCAATATTTGATGACACCTCAAGCGTTCGTGCTGCAGAAATTTTCCCATAACCACCACGATGTGAATCACTAATGGTTCGACCATAAAAATACTTGGTTCCTTTTTTAGTATCTATAACTGTAGCAGTATCTATCACCCTATCTTCTAAGGCTGCCATCATCGCCATAACCTTAAAAGTAGAGCCTGGCTCGTGACTTTCGCCAACGGCGTAATTTAGTTTTTCATAATAAGTTCCCTTTGATGTTTTTGCTAGATTGGATATTGCTCGTATCTCTCCGCTTTTAACATCCATAACCACAACGCAACCATGCTCAGCTTCATACTTTTCAAGCTGACCCAAAAGCGAATGATGCGCTATATCCTGAATATTAACGTCTATGGTCGTATAAACATCATAACCATCCTGAGGCTCTATTTGATCAAAATCCGCAATGGGTTTCCATTGGCCGTTCCCTATTTTTTGCTTTAAACGCTTTCCTTTTTGCCCTTTTAAATAGCGCTCACCAAATGCCCCATCTATACCTACTCGTGTGGCATAATTATTTTCATCAATACGCTCGTAACCTATTGAACGTGCCGCTATCTCACCCATTGGATGCTCTCGCCTAGTGGTTTGCTCCACAATTAGCCCGCCTTTGATTGCCCCCAATTTTAACAGGGGAAAGTTTCGCACTCTTAAATAATCGGAATAACTTATATCTCTCGCTAACAGAAAGTACCTGTTTTTATTTTTCCGGGCTTTTCTAATGCTATTTTTGTAGTAGGATGCCGATGTATTTCTAAATGCCGCTAATGAATCGGCCAATGCCGATAAATGCGACTCAAAAACCGCTTCTTTAGCTTGTACTGCATCTATTCTAATATCATATTTAGGAATAGAAGTCGCCAACAAGCTTCCATCTGCAGAGTAAACATTACCTCGATTTGGTTCGATATCAAAATCTTTAACGGTACGCTTTTCTGCCAGCTCCCTATACTTATCGCCCTGTATAAATTGTATACTACACAATTTAAACACAACCGCCAAGGCAAAGACAAACATGCAGCCTGCTACAAAATACAATCTGTTTAATATGTTGGTTTCTTTTACTGCCAAAGCTTATTGCTCTTGAGATTTTACTTTAATTTTTGTTGGTGGTATCTCAGAAATTTTAATATTTTTCTCTGCCACCTTTTCGATAATTGAAGACTCCATTTTTAAGCGCATCAATTTAGACCGTCCATCAACAAATGCAGAGCGCAATTCTTTAACCTCATTTGTTAATCTTGCCGTTTCATGCACTTTTTTATCTGCACTATGCGAGCTCGCGATCATTATAATAGCCAACACTGAAATAAAAATGATGATGCGCCAATTTTTGAACGAATCATCACTGATTAGAAATTTTCCACGTAGTATGCTGTAGATATTTTTCTTCATATTTTTTCAGCAATCCGAAGTTTTGCGCTTCGTGCTCTATTATTCATTTTTATTTCAGATTGCGCAGGCACTATTAAGCCTCCAACTTTTTTTAACGGCACTTCAAAATTTCCAAACACATCTCTAACCGGCTCACCCTCAAACAACCCATTCCTAATGAAGCGTTTAACGAGGCGATCTTCCAACGAATGGTAAGATATAAAGCTCAGTCGTCCACCTACTTTTAGGACTTCTGGCATTTGTAAAAGCAACTCTTTTAATACTTCTATTTCCTGATTTACTTCGATGCGAATTGCCTGATAAATCTGCGCTAATACTTTATTTTCTTTTTTATGATTTAAAAACTGTTTTAACACGGTTTTTAATTGTTCACTCGTTTTTATTTCTGCTTTTTGTCGTTCTGCCACAATCACTCTAGCCATTGCAGGGGCTTGTCTTAATTCGCCGTACTGATAAAACACTGCTCTTAACTGCTCCTCATCGTAGGTATTAATAACCTCATAGGCAGACAACGCGCTATCCTGATTCATTCGCATATCCAAATCTGCCTCAAAACGGGTTGAAAACCCACGTTCGGCCACATCAAACTGATGAGAGGAAACGCCAAAATCCGCTAAAACACCATCCACTTCTTTAACGCCATAAAATCTTAAGAACCTCTTTATATATCTAAAATTCTCATTAATAAGAACGAAACGTTCATCATCGATAGTGTTTGCCAAAGCATCTTTATCCTGGTCAAAGGCATATAACTTTCCTTTATCACCAAGTCTGGACAAAATCTCTTTACTATGACCTCCACCACCAAAGGTTACATCAACATAAGTTCCCTCTGGTTTTATATCTAAACCATCTACGGTTTCTTTTAATAATACTGCATTATGATATTCCATTGTCGTCATCGTCTTGTCCCATTACTTCTTCGGCTAAATCAGCAAAATCTGATGCTGCATCGTCAATAGCTTTCTCATACTTAGTCTTATCCCATATTTCAATAATATTCACAGCTGAAGCCAGAACCACCTCCTTGTTAATACCAGAAAATGCCATTAAATCTTTTGGTATCAATAATCTACCAGCATTATCGACCTCTACTACTTTTACACCAGCAGTAAAACGTCTTATAAAGTCATTGTTCTTTTTCTTAAACCGGTTAAGTTTGTTGATTTTATTCATTAAGGAATTCCACTCGGCCATAGGGTACAATTCTAAACACGGCTGAAAGACAGCTCGCTTTAGAACAAAACCATCCTGTAAGGCAGCAGACAACTGCTTTTTTAACACAGCAGGTATCATTAGCCTTCCTTTGGCATCAGCTTTACACTCGTATGTACCTATAAATGAATTCAAAACGTTTACGTTACCACTTTAGCGATTCAAATTCAAATATATTGAAAATTTTACCACATTTTACCACTCCTTCCCACATTTGTTAATAAGTATTGCATTCTAAAAACTTAAATTTTTGATAATCCCAAGAAAACGAATAGCATCCAGGAGATTTTAATAATGGTATTTATCAACAGTTTTACATTTAGATTTTAGTGTCTGAATAATAAAGACGATGCCAATTATTCTATTTTTTTTACGAAGGATTTAGTTATATTTGTTTTTAACATAAAGTACTAACTCATAAATGGCACACCTTTTAAAAAAAGAAAAGGATTACAGATATATAGAAGTAGGAGAAGGCACACCAATAATAGTTCTTCATGGATTAATGGGTGGTTTGAGCAATTTTGATGCTGTTACTAATTTTTTTAGTAGTAATGGCTATAAGGTGATCATCCCGGAATTACCAATTTACACTATGTCACTTCTAAAAACCAATGTAAAAAGCTTTGCCAATTACCTCAAGGATTTTATTGAATTTAAAGGTTTATCGGAAGTTATCCTTTTAGGAAATTCACTTGGTGGGCATATTGGATTATACCACACAAAATTATTTCCAGACAAAGTAAAAGCCCTTATAATTACAGGAAGCTCTGGCCTTTATGAAAGTGCAATGGGAGGTGGCTACACCAAGCGTAGTGATTATGAAGTTATTAAGAAAAAGGCACAAGATGTATTTTACGATCCGGCTGTTGCTACCAAAGATATAGTGGATGAAGTTTATGAAACCGTAAATGACAGAAACAAACTTGTTAAAACCTTGGCCATAGCAAAAAGTGCTATTCGTCATAATATGGCAAAAGACTTGCCAAAAATGTCGACTCCCACTTGTATTATTTGGGGCAAGAATGATACGGTTACGCCTCCAGAAGTTGCAGAAGAGTTTCATGAGCTGTTACCAGATTCTGATTTATTTTGGATCGACAAGTGTGGTCATGCCGCAATGATGGAACATCCAGAAACATTTAATGATATTTTAAATGGCTGGTTAGAGAAACGTGGTTTATAACCCTTATCGCAAAATCACAAAACTCAAAAATTAACCAGAAGTCTAAATTAAAAGGCTTTCCGTAATTACGTGAACTGACTATGAAAATAAAATCAGCTGAATTTGTAATAAGTAACTCTGAGGTGGCTAAATGCCCTAAAAACGCTATACCAGAATATGCGTTTATTGGTCGAAGTAATGTGGGGAAGTCCTCTTTAATTAACATGCTAACCGATCGCAAAAGCTTAGCTAAAACCTCAGGCCGTCCAGGCAAAACCCAACTCATTAATCATTTTATTATAAACGATGAATGGTACTTGGTGGATCTACCAGGCTATGGTTATGCGCGCGTATCTAAGTCTTCTAAAAAAAAATTTCAGAAATTTATCACCAATTATTTTGAGCAACGGCAACAATTAGTTTCGGCATTTGTATTAGTAGATATTAGACACAAACCACAACCAATTGATTTAGAGTTTATGCAATATTTAGGTGAAAGTGGGATTCCGTTCGCGATTATATTTACCAAGGCCGATAAACTAAAACCTAAGGCTATTGAAAATCATGTTAAGGATTATTGCCAGGAACTATTAAAAACCTGGGAAGAATTGCCTCCTTATTTTGTGACTTCGTCCAGTAAGAAAATTGGACAAGAAGCGGTTTTAGATTTTATTGAATCAACCAACAATGAAATAGCCGCACTAAAGGGCTAGTATTTGATCTACTTTTTCTTTGCATTAGAGCGTTTTAAACGAATACTAATACATGTATGTATTTATAGTTAATACCACTAATACTGCTTCAGTGTTAGATTTAAGCTTTTACATCTAGGGCATCTCTTAAGGCATTACCAATTAGCATAAACGCCATTACCAATACCATAATACAAATTCCCGGAATTAAAGCCAAATAGGGTTTACCAAGTATAATATAATTATAATGATCTTTAATCATAGCGCCCCAACTTGCCATTGGTGGTTGTGCTCCAATACCTAAAAAACTCAAGCCACTTTCAATTAAAATGGCTGCGGCAAAGTTAGCTGCAGATATGACAATTAAAGGCCCTAGAATATTGGGCAATATGTGTTTAGTTATAATTCTGTAGTCGTTATATCCCAAGGCTCTGGCGGCTGTTACATACTGCATTTCTTTAGCACTTATAATTTGACCTCTTACAACTCTAGCGACCTCCACCCACATGGTTAGACCAACCGCAATAAAGACTTGCCAAAATCCTTTACCTAAGGCGAGCGTAATTGCAATCACTAATAACAAGGTTGGTATGGACCAGGTGATATTAATCACCCACATGATAAATGCATCTATTTTTCCGCCATAGTATCCTGCTAAACTTCCCATGATTAATCCTACAATTAATGATATAAAAACAGCTATAAACCCAATAAAAAAAGAGATCCGAGATCCGATTAGAATTCGACTCAAATAATCGCGACCATATTTGTCCGTTCCAAAAATAAAATTGCGATGGCCTATGTATTGTTTGTAATCTGAATTTGGAAATTGATCTAAATCTATTTGCTTCACCAATCCCACCAAACCATCTGAAGTATATTCTGTATACTGAAGTGTATTATCAACTACAGCATACGTTTCAATAGGAATTTCTGTATCTGTATTTTCCTCTCCAAAGAATAGTTGAGAAAGAACGTTTTGATCGGATTCAATATCAGACGGAATAGTTAGCATCAGCACTTCAAATCCAGGTGATTTAGAATGAATGGATAAATGCATTTGATTAGCATTTTTAGAAGCATCTGGAGCAACGAAATATGCAAAAATAGCTATAAGCCCTATAACACCTATGATTGCAATACTAAAAACGCCCCAAAAGTTACTTTTAAACTTTTGGAGCGCTATGCTTGATAAAGAATTTTTATTAGACACCTTGCTATTTCAAATTTATCGACAATGCCATTTGGCAACACGCGATGTGATACCAATTAAATTTATTTAATTTTTTACGTTAGCAACGTTTGTCTTAATCGAATAAGTCATTTTTAAATCGTTAAGCACATTTAGGGCTTCTTCGATATATACGTCCTTAGCCAAGCTCTTATGCCAACGATTGCGTTTTTCTCTTAAAACAGAGTCTTTTTCAATTAGACTTAGTTCGTAGGGAAGTGACTTAAAGGTCAGATCTGTCTGATACTGTGATAGTTTTTCGAAACGCTTGGCTTCCTCCTCATTTAATTCCATTTCTTTCTTATAGTCATTATAATTTAAAGAATATGTTTCCCGATCGCGTATTTTCTTCACCCATTGTGCGTTGGCATCAATTAATTTTAATTGTTCGTTAGCTGCCATACGCGCTTTACTTTTTTCGATCGTCGTATCATAATCGAAATAATTTTCCCAATATTCATAATCTACAGCATCTATTTTATCCCAAGGCAGTGGGTTCTCCTGATCTTTCTCACCAATATTAATATAACTATATCTGTCTGGTACAACTACATCGCTTTTTACCCCTTCTAATTGCGTTGAGCCCCCATTTATTCTATAAAATTTTTGGGTTGTAAATTTTAAAGCACCCATATCACCATTAGAATTATTACGAACCATTCGGTTTAGATCTAATACATTTTGTACTGTACCCTTACCATAAGTTTGCTTACTTCCAATGACAATAGCACGCTTGTAGTCCTGCATTGCGGCCGCCAATATTTCTGATGCCGAAGCAGATAGCTCATTCACCATAATTACCAATGGTCCATCCCATACTATAGACTTATCTTTATCACTTAAAACTTCTTTAGGCTCACCAGTAGTTTTTACCTGTACTACCGGTCCTTCTTCAATAAACAGACCGACAATATCTACAACGGTTTGCAAGGAGCCACCACCATTATTTCTAAGATCTAAAACTAAACCTTCCATACCCTGATCTTTTAAGCGAATTATTTCCTGCTTAATATCTGAGGCTGCATTGCGTTTATTATAATCTTCAAAATTGATATAAAATTTAGGCAAGTTTATAATCCCAAAGGTTTTTCCCTCTTTCTCAACAATAGAAGACTTAGCATAGGTTTCTTCTAATTCTACTATATCTCGTGTAATTGAAATATCTTCTATTGTCCCATCTACTTTTTTCAAGGTTAAAGTAACTTTTGTCCCTTTTGGCCCTTTAATAAACTTTATAGCATCGTCCAGGCGCATTCCAACAATAGAAACCCCTTCTTCCTCTTCTTCTTGTTTTACTTTTAAGATCTGGTCGCCTACCTCTAGTTCATCTGCTCTCCATGCTGGCCCTCCACTTATAATTTCATTAACTATAATAGCGTCCCTTTTCTTTTGTAAACGTGCACCAATACCCTCAAAGTTCCCTGACATTGCAACGTCAAAACGATCTTTATCTTCTGGTGCAAAATAGAATGTATGAGGATCAAATTCTTCTACAATAGCATTAACATAAACGGCAAACCAATCTTTACGCTGTCTATCGTCAATGAAATCATAAAGATCATCAAGAGATTGCTTGGTATCCATTCGCGCTTCTGCTTCTATCTCCTTTAGCGTTTTCTTTTGTTTCCCCTTTGGTTTCTCATCATCAGCTGAAAACACACTTTCAGGAAGCCCATTAGACCCAATATTTAAATCACGCTGTGCAATAGCATCATCGTAATTAGCAATTGTAGAAAATTTAAGTTGTTGTCTCCAACGTTCTTTCATTTCGCGTTTATTCTTTACATAAGATAAATTCTCATAGTCTGATGTGTAACTTTCGTCCTTTGAAAAATCGAAAGGCGTTTCTAAAATATCTGAATAAATATTCTTTGATTCTTCAATACGTTGAAGTAAACGTTGATGTGTAAGATTGAAGAATGACACATCATAAGCTTTTAATTGATCATCTATTTGATTTTTGTAGGCTTCGAATTCCTCAATATCTGAGGCGTAGAAATAGCGTTTAAATGGATCTAGCTGACTAAGATAATCCTCAAATACATTGGCAGAAAAATCATCATTCAACTCCTGAGGGTTAAAATGTCCTTGGTCCAGAACATAGGTAACAAGCTGAATTAACAACTTGTCTTTATCTGGATCATTAAATGTTTTACTTGTAAAACTACATGACGCAAATGCTATTAATAATGCCAGTAGTAAGAACTTATAATTCCCTTTCATCTTTTCATTTTTTAATGTTCATTATTGTAAAATGAAATTTCCCGCTCTAAATCATATTTAAACTAAAAACCAGAATTAGGACTCATTTCATTTACCATACAAACGCTTATTAAAGTAGGCTTTTCAAATTTTCACTAAAATAGACGAAAAAACCGTGCCATAAAAAATCCGAGCTACTAATTTTTTGTTAAAGATACAATTGGCTTGATTTCTTAAGCTTTTTAGTATTTTTACGCTAATAACAAAACATGACCAATATGCCTAAACGACCCTTGATTTTAGTTACTAATGATGATGGTATTACAGCTCCGGGAATGCGAACATTAATCGGTGTTATGAATACTATAGGTGATGTTGTAGTAGTAGCTCCAGACAGTCCGCAAAGCGGTAAGGGTCATGCAATTACCATTGACTCTACATTACACATTGAAAAAGTTAATATCGACGGTAAACAACCCGAATACAGCTGCTCGGGTACGCCAGCAGATTGTGTAAAATTAGCTGTACGTGAGATTCTAGATCGCAAACCAGACATTTGTGTTTCTGGCATAAATCATGGCTCAAACTCTTCTATTAACGTTATATACTCTGGCACAATGAGTGCCGCCTTAGAAGCAGGAATAGAAGGGATTCCTGCTATAGGTTTTTCGCTTTTAGATTATAACTGGAACGCTAATTTTGAACATTGTAAACCTTATGTAGAAACCATTACGCGGCAAGTTTTAAAACACGGCTTACCTGATGGTGTTGTTCTCAATGTCAATTTACCAAAGCTAGAAGATCAGGAAATTAAAGGCATAAAAGTTTGTAGACAAGCTCGTGCCAACTGGGTAGAAGAATTTGACAAACGTACAAACCCTATGGGCCGCGACTATTACTGGCTTGCAGGAAAATTTGTAAACATGGATAATGGCGAAGACACAGATGAATGGGCATTAGAACATGGCTATGTTGCAGTTGTTCCGGTTCATTTTGATCTAACAGCTCATCACGCTATACAAAAATTAAACACCTGGGACCTGAATGATTAAAAAAGAGGTATTAATTGGCTTTATCGTTGGTATTGTTGCATCGATCTTTGGGCTAATATTTGCGATTCAAATTTTTGGCCAATCAGAGGATTGGGGTGTAGTAATCCGCGACGCTATTTCGCAAGGTTTTTTAACCAAACTTATGAGTATTGGCGCCTTACTTAATCTCGCTGCATTTTTTCTTTTTTTGAAGAAAAATAAGGACGAACGCGCCAAAGGTGTTCTGATTGCAACAATATTAATCTTTGTAACTACAATGGTTATAAAATTATTGAATTAATGAAATATTATATTATTGCAGGTGAAGCATCAGGAGATTTACATGGCTCTAATTTAATAAAAGCTCTTTTGAATGAGGATGAAAAGGCTGATATTAGGTTTTGGGGCGGAGACCTAATGCAATCTGCTGGTGGTGAATTGGTAATGCATTATAAGGAGCGCCAATTTATGGGTTTTGCCGAAGTCATTTTTAACATCAGAAAAATTACCAAGCACATAAAGTTCTGTAAAGAGGACATCCAGAAATTTAAGCCCGACGTTGTCATTTTTATAGATAATTCTGGTTTTAATTTACGCATCGCAAAATGGGCAAAAGATAATCACCTTAAAAC
>JABDKL010000167.1 GCA_013002225.1 Winogradskyella sp. | reverse complement strand
TAAGCAAATCAATATCAGTTACGAGAGTTCTATTATCTAATTTGTTCATGTTGATAATAACATCTTCATTTAAATTAGAGACATCCTCAAGTGCGCTATCTTTTTCACAAGATGTGAATACAAGTGCACTTACTGATAATGTAATAGCCAAATATTTTACTATTTTTTTCATTGTTTTGATTTTTAAAGTTTAAAAATTAATTATTGTTTTTAAATAAGTTTACGTAAACAATGGCATAGGATATTTCGAGCTAATACGAGAAAAGTATCAACTGAAAAACTCTACAATTAAAATAATATTATTTGAGATAAAATTAAGAAAATTTTAACACATAAACTTACGGTAAAACCACACATTTTTAAATAAATACAAAATTTTTACTAAATTTTTAAATATTTAGCAATAAAATGCAGAAAAAAATAAACACTAAGCGATTTTAAATTTTGCAGCTACCCAACTGTTTTTTAGTATTTTATCTTCAAAAATTAGCTTGTTTTCTTCACATTTTGAGATGATAGTATCTAAGTCCTGATCATAAAATCCACTCAAAAACAAAAAGCCACTGTTTTTGAGATGTTTAGCATAAATAGAGATATCTTTGAGTAAAATATTTCTATTAATATTGGCAATAATAATATCGTATTTCTGATTCTTAAGCAATGATACTTCTCCTTCATATACAGAAATATTATTACACGCGTTGCGTTCCACATTTTCAATACTATTTAAATAACACCAGTTATCTATATCAATAGCATCTACTTGGGTGGCACCTACTTTTTCTGCTAATATTGCAAGAACACCTGTACCACAACCCATATCTAATACAATCTTATTTTTAAAGTCGTTCTGTAATATGTGCTGAATCATCATATGTGTTGTTTCATGATGACCTGTACCAAAACTCATTTTGGGTTCGATTATTAAGTCGAATTTAGTATTTGGTTTATCGTGAAATGGCGCACGTACAGTAACCAGATTATCTACAACAATTGGTTTAAAATTGGTTTCCCACTCGACATTCCAATTGGTTTGTTCTATCGTATTGAACTGGTAACTAATTATAAACTCATTGGATTTTAAAATATGGATATCGTCTAGTATCGACGGATTCCAATCTGCTTCCTGGATATATGCAGAAACTCCTTCATCATTCTCGACAAAACTTTCAAATCCCGCATAGCCAAGTTCTGCAATAAGAATCTCGGTTCCTGGTTGTAAAGGCGCTACTTTAAACTCATAGCCTATATATCTTTGATCAGCCATTATTAAAATGCATTAACTATGGCATAAAAATCTTCAGCTTTTAGGGAAGCACCACCAATAAGACCACCATCCACATCGGGTTTAGAAAAAATCTCCTTAGCATTACCCGGCTTCACACTTCCTCCATAAAGAATCGATATAGAATTTGCCAATTCGGGGCCATAAGTATTAGTGACTGTTTTCCTAATAAATGCATGCATATCCTGAGCCTGTTCTGGAGAGGCTGTTTCACCTGTCCCTATTGCCCAAACTGGCTCATAGGCCAAAATAATATTTTTAAATGCATTTGCATCTAAATGAAACAAAGCATTTTTAATTTGATTCTCTACTACAGTTTCTTGATTGCCAGCTTTTCTATCTGATAACTCTTCACCAAAACAAAAAATTATTCGCATGTTATGAGATAACGCAGCATTAACTTTTTGTACTAAAATCTCGTCTGTCTCATTGAAATAAGCCCGTCGCTCACTATGTCCTAATATAACCGTATGTACACCCACACTCTTAAGCATGCTAGCACTAACTTCTCCAGTATAAGCACCATTATCGGCAAAGTGCATGTTTTGAGCTATAACTTCTATACTGTTATCCTTTAAGGTTTGAAAAGCCTGCCACAAATTTGTAAAAGCTGGTGCTATCATTACCTCAGCATTAGACGTTTTATTTTGTCTTTTTAAATTCGTGATTAACAGTTCTGTCTGTGCTAAATCATTATTCATTTTCCAGTTACCTGCAACAATATGCTTTCTCATCTTATTTTAAATTGAATTTTACTTTGGTTAATGATTACAAAAATAAGATAATTAAGGGTAACCCTTGGCCACGAATTGCCCGAAGGTTATTAGGACAATTTTACACGTGGATCGAGCCACGCATAAATAATATCGACAAGTATGTTTATAGTGATAAAAACAATCGCAATCACCAAGACAGCACCCATAATAACAGGTAAATCTAAGGTGTTGAGCGCATTAACGATTTCTTTACCTAAGCCATTCCAGCCAAAAATATATTCAACAAAAACAGCACCAGCTAGCATTGAGGCAAACCAGCCAGATATGGCTGTAACTACAGGATTAAGTGCATTTTTTACAGCGTGTTTTTTAATAACTTTAAACTCGCTGAGTCCTTTAGCTCGAGCTGTTCTTATATAATCCTGACTCATTACTTCTAACAGAGAATTACGCATAAGCTGTATTACAACTGCCAATGGCCTTATACCTAATACTATTGCCGGAAGTATTAAATTTTTCCATTGAATGGTCATTTTATCTCCAAAGTTATCTAATGCATATAAACTTCCAGTCATTTCTAAATCAGTGTATTTATGCAACACAAAACCAAAAAACCAGGCAAATAAAATAGCACTAAAAAAAGAAGGAACACTCATACCTAAAGTACTTAGTACCTGTATAGATTTATCAATCCAGGTATCCTTATAAAGTGCTGAAATGATACCAAAAATTATACCAATGGTAATCGCTATTACAATAGCAGAAACTGCAAGAACAAAGGTATTGGGAATAGTTTCGGCGATCACCTCTGAAACCTTTTTACCTTGTTTGGTAAACGACTCTCGCAAATAGGGCATTTTTATTACGGTGGTTGTTTGTCCAACAGTAATCAATTTTGATGCGGTATACTTATTTGGGCTTAGATACGTATAATCTGCTTCGGAATTAGAATGAAAGGAAACTGGAGATAAATCGTTTAGATAATATAAAAACTGAGTTCCTATAGGTTTATCAAATCCATATTTTTGTTTAATAATAGCAACTTGCTCTGCTGTTTGGTTTTGACCTAACATCATTTTTGCAGGATCACCTGGCAGCACCGTAAATAAAAAAAAGATGACCGTTACGACACCCAATAAGGTGATAAAGGCATAAAACACTTTATTTAAAATATACCCAATCAAATTAGAGATTTAGATCTTCAATATCATTCCAATGTGCTTTATTGACAACAGTTCCTTTATCTAGGATTACAATACCTGGATTTGCTCTTACAATTGTTTTTATGACCTTTTCATCGCATAGGTATAACTCAAAATTTAGATCATAATTTTGCTTTAACATCATTTTATCTTCAGGACCAGAAGATGTTAAGCCAATAACTGTGTACCCTTTATTTATGGCAGTATCGGTAAATTGTTTTAACTCAGAAACACCTTGAGATTCTGCCTTATTAATATCGTACATAGCTACTATTATCAAATTTTCTTTTTCCAAAAAATAGTCCGTTAGGTTTTCTTCTTCAGATTCAATAGAAAAATCCTGAATAGGCGGAATGTATCCTTCATCAATCATCTTAGTTTCAACACCTATGTAATCCCCTTCTACATTTGGATAACTTCCGTTTGTTACAAATTCTTGTTCTTCACCATCAATATTAAATGTCCAGGTATATTCTAAAATTGGCTTTTGCGCATCCTCAGGTATTTCCATTTGTTCTTGCAAATTCTTTCCTACAGCATAAGCTCTAAAATCTATGGCTGGCAAATGCATTAACACATGATAACCAAACCAAAGCGAAAGTAAAAAACTTAATAAGGCAATTATTGTATTGGGTAGTTTTGTGAATAGAGGTTTAATATGTTTAAGACCAATAAACAGTATTAAAATAAGTACCAGTAAAATAACGTCTTTAGTAAAACTCTCCCATGGGGTTAATTTTAGCGCATCACCAAAGCAACCGCAATCTTTTACCTTATCGAAATACGCTGAGTAAAATGTTAGAAACGTAAAAAAAACGATCATTAGCAACAAACTCCAAACTGTAAATTTGGGCTTATAACCAATTAGCAAGAATACGCCTAGCACGACCTCTAGCACAACTACAATAACAGAAATTCCTAAGGCATAAGGAATTAAAAATTCAATATTTAAGACATCGGCTCCAAAATACTCTTGAAGCTTATAAGAAAATCCAAGAGGATCATTAAGTTTAATAAATCCAGAAATTATAAAAAGGATTCCGACTAAAATTCTGCTAAGGTGTACTAAATATTTCATACTTGTTTGTTATTCCCGGGAAAGCAGGAATTTCATTAATTAAAACTTTAATTTAAAATGAATTTCGCATCATGGCTTAATACCATTCAGTTGTCTTCACCAAGATGAATCATCGCAAAAACCGCATAATTAATCATATCTTGGTAATTAGCATCAATACCTTCACTTACAATAGTTTTACCAGCATTATCTTCAATTTGCTTAACACGCAATAGCTTTTGCAAGATCAAATCAGTTAAAGAACTTACACGCATATCTCTCCATGCTTCGCCGTAATCATGATTTTTGTCTAACATTAGCTGCTTGGTATGCTCTATTTTTTTGTCATATAATTGAGTGGCTTGCTCCGCATTCAGATCTGGCTGTTCTACAACACCTTTTTCTAACTGTATCAATGCCATCACACAGTAATTAATAATACCAATAAACTCACTAACCTCTCCTTCATCAACTTTTCTAACAGTATTTTGTTGCAGACTTCTAATGCGTTGGGCTTTAATGAATATCTGATCTGTAAGTGAGGGCAATCTTAAAATACGCCATGCACTTCCATAATCACTCATTTTATTAACAAATAGTGTTCTGCATTTATCAACAATGGCGTCGTATTGTTTTGAAGTATCTTGCATCGCGTTCCATTAAAATTTCCGTAAATTTCGCATAAATAAATTAGAAGTTCAAAGTTTGAGGTTTAAAGTTTCACTGTGACCTTAATTACAAATTTTATGACTATAAATTGCAAAGGAAAACTTATTGATCTATCGTCACCCGCAGTGATGGGAATATTAAATATTACGCCAGATTCTTTCTACGATGGTGGAAAAAACAAGGGTGAGCGAAATATTATAAAGAAGATTGAAACCATGCTTAATGACGGAGCCACCTTTATTGATATAGGCGGCTATAGCTCCCGTCCTGGTGCTGATTTTGTATCTGAAGATGAAGAATTAAAACGCGTTTTACCTGTTATAAAACTTATTCTTAAACAATTCCCTGAAACACTAATATCTGTAGACACGTTTCGAAGTAACGTTGCAAAACAGAGTATTGAATCCGGTGCGGCATTAATAAACGATATTTCGGCAGGACATCTCGATAATAATATGCTTACTACTATAGGTAAGTTAGGTGTTCCATATATTATGATGCACATGAAAGGAAACCCGAAGACGATGCAGCAACATACTAATTACAATAATTTAGTGAAAGAAATTATTTCTTATTTTGCTGAACGATTATCTGCTGCATACACAGCACAACTAATGGATGTCATTATAGATCCGGGTTTTGGTTTCGCAAAATCTCTAGAGCAGAATTATGAATTGCTGAATCGTTTAGAATTGCTTAATATGTTAGAAAAACCATTGCTAACAGGCATGTCGCGAAAATCCATGATCTATAAAACTTTAAACACCACTCCTGACAATGCATTAAATGGTACGACTGCCTTACATATGGTTGCTTTGCAAAAAGGGGCTAAAATTTTACGTGTTCACGATGTAAAGGAAGCTAAGGAATGTGTCTCGCTTTACAATCAACTAAATTTATTAAATTAGCAAAAAGACTAGCTTTTGGACAACTTACAACTTTGGGATTTTAGATTTATAGATTTTGTTGATGTCTTCCTTGTTGCAATTTTACTTTACTACATCTACAAGCTTGTAAAAGGCACAGTAGCCATAAATATCTTTATCGGCATCCTAATAATTTATTTTGCATGGCGTTTAACAGACTATCTCGAAATGCATATGCTGTATAGCATTTTTGATGGCTTTATGAAAGTTGGTATTATTGCACTTATTGTAGTATTTCAGCCAGAGATCCGGAAGTTTTTATTAATGGTAGGGTCTACTAATATTGGTGGCAAACGAAACTTGTTCAAAAATTTTAAATTCTTAAAAAATGACGATCAGACTTCAACAGATATCGATGCTATAATGAACGCTTGTAATAGAATGGCAACCACCAATACAGGAGCCTTAATTGTTATAGAACGCAATAATAATTTAGACTTTCTGACCAATACAGGAGATGAGATGAATATTTTAGTGTCTCAACCCATAATTGAAAGTATCTTCTTTAAAAATAGCCCTCTTCACGATGGCGCTATAATTATAGATAATAACGTGGTAAAAGCAACACGCGTTATATTACCGGTCAATAATGAAAAAAACATACCTGAGCGCTTTGGACTGCGACACAGAGCAGCCGTTGGTATCACAGAAAAAACAGATGCTTTAGCAATAGCAGTTAGTGAAGAAACAGGGCAAATATCCTATTTTAAGAGTGGTGAGTTTGTAATGTTTAAGGACACAGACGAGTTAAGACATAAAATTAAAAAAGATTTAGCTTAGTGAATTGCAGAAACTGTAATACCTCCCTAAATGAAATCGACGATTACTGTAGAAGTTGTGGCGGAAAAATAATAAGAAAGCGTTTAACTATTAGAAACCTATTTGAACACTTTAGTGAAACATTTTTTAATTACGATAATAAATTACTTCGAACATTTACAATGCTATTTAAACAGCCTGAAGATGTTATTGTTGGCTATATTGATGGGACAAGAAGAAAATATATAAATCCAATTAGCTTTTTTGGTCTTGCACTAACTCTTTCAGGGATGTCTTTATTTATTATGAGAAATTTTCATATGGAACATCTCGATATGTCTACTTTTTTCGAAGGTTTTAACGTCCCTGACAAACTCATGCATGAGTCTACAAATAATTCTTTAGAATATAGCTCTTTAATCTATTCCTTATTTGTACCAATCTTTGCATTCATATCTTGGGTAACGTTTTTAGAGAGAAAATATAATTTTACAGAACACATAATTATTTATTTGTATTCCATGTCCCTAATGAGTGTTTTAATGGTGATATGCACACAAATAATATTAATTACTATCCCTAAATTTTATATTTGGTTTTCCTTTCTTAGTTTTCTGCTTATGTTAATTTATCATAGCTATATTCTAAAACGGATTTTTAAGTTATCACCTTCACAACTAATCTTAAAATCAATATTCGCAGTTATTCTTTTCGTTATGTCCTATATAGGAATTGTTATAATAGGTGCCCTACTGATGCTTATGAGTGGCAGCATTAATTTTGAAGTATTTTCTACTAAGTAAATTTATATAGCCTCAGACTTTAAAAACTGAACTTCGTACAGGTTTTTGTAATAACCACTTTCTTTTTCAAGTAGTGATTTATGGGTTCCTATTTCTACTATCTCGCCGCCATCCATTACAATAATTTTATCGGCTTGTTGTATGGTTGCTAAGCGATGGGCAATAACAATAGACGTTCTTCCTTTTGTGATCTTATCTGTTGCATCCTGTATTAATTGCTCAGAATAAGAATCTACAGAGGATGTAGCTTCATCCAAAATTAATATACTAGGATTGGTAACGTAAGCTCTTAAAAATGATATCAATTGGCGCTGACCAGAAGAAAGCATTACACCACGTTCTTTAACATTATAGTGGTAACCTCCAGGCAGACTAGAAATAAATTGATGGATACCTATTGCTTTTGCTGCTTCTATAACATCTTCTTCTGTAATGTAGTCGTTGTTTAGTGTAATATTATTTACAATAGTATCAGCAAATAAAAACACATCTTGCAATACCACCGCAATTTGATTTCTTAAGGAACTCAATGTCATCTCCTTTATATCCGTTCCATCAATTTCTATACTACCAGAATTGATTTCATAAAAACGATTTAAGAGATTAATAATAGTCGATTTTCCTGCTCCGGTTGCGCCAACAATAGCTACAGTTTCTCCAGAATTGACATTAAAAGAAATTCCCTTTAAAACTTCTTCATCTTTAACGTAAGAAAATCTCACATCCTTAAATGCTATATGACCTTCAAAATGATTTGCAGTTACTGTACCAGCATCATCAATATTAGAGTCTGTATCTAAAACTTTAAACACTCTATCCGCAGCCACCATTCCCATTTGTAGCGTATTAAACTTATTTGCTATTTGATACAGCGGTCTAAACAGCATCGGGATAAACATTGTAAAAGAAATTAAATCTCCTAAAGTTGTCGATCCACTAACATCCACTACACTGTAACCACCAACCAAAATTACCATGGCCATAGTAAATGACGATACAAATTCGGCTACAGGGAAGAAAATAGAATTATACCATACCGTCTTTAACCATCCTTTTTTATGACGTTCATTTATAGCTTTAAACTTTTTATATTCAGTAGCTTCACGGGTAAACAATTGTAAGATTTTCATTCCTGTAACACGCTCCTGTACAAACGAATTTAAATTAGATACTTCCGTACGAACATCCTCAAACGCGCGCTTCATGTACTTTTGAAAAATCTTAGTTGCAAATAGAATTATCGGCATAGCAATAAATACAATAAGACTTAACTTCAGATTTATAAAAGCCATAAACCCTGCAACCACAGCCATCTTAAGAATATCACTAAAAATCATGAACAAACCCTGACCAAAAATATCGGCAATACGCTCCATGTCTGTGACAGCCCGTGTAATTAAAACCCCAACAGAGGATTTATCGAAATAAGTCATCTTAAACTTAAGCATGTGTTTAAATAATTTAACACGTATATCCTTAACAACAGATTGTCCTAACCAACTTGCATAATAAATAAATAGTAGTTGAGAAATGACCTCTAAAATAAGTAGAGCCAGCATAACAAACATATATAGCACAAAACCATTATATTCTTTATTGGCTATTTTAACATCTATAGCTTCTTTTAAAACATAAGGTCTAAATGCTCCGAATAGTGCCAAGCCAGCAACACAAAAAAGAGAAATGACAAATACCGTACGGTACGGTTTTATATATTGTAATAGGCGCTTAAAAAGCGATACATCAAATATTTTTTTCTTCTTTTGTTCCATTCTTTTTTCGCTCAAGCAAAAATTTAATTTATTAATACTAACCTCGTATGCTATCTGGATAAACAATTTCTACCAAATACAAACCATGTGCTGGTACAGAAAAGCCAGCTTCTGCCCTATTTTTAGAAGCGATTATATTATGTAGATCATTCGGTTTTAATTTACCAAGACCAATATTAACCATGGTTCCGACAATCGCTCTAACCATATTCCGAAGAAAACGATCTGCAGTAATGGTAAATTTAAGCGCTTTATCATGCTGTGTCCAGAAGGCCTCTTTTATAACACAATTATACGTCTTTACATCTGTATTACTTTTAGAAAAACATTGAAAATCACTATAATCAAATAATATTTTACAAGCTTCATTCATCGCATCAACATCTAAGGGCAATTGAAGTTGATAAGCTAAATTATAATCGAATACATTTTTTGATGTAGAAATCTTATAATGATACGTTCGGCTCAGCGCATCAAATCTTGCATGTGCATCTGGATTTACTTCTATAATACTTTCTACCGCTATATCCTTCGGTAAATACGAATTAAGTTTATACCTTATATTATTGATATTAAACACTTCATTAAAGTCGAAATGTGCAAACATTTGGGAAGCGTGTACACCAGCATCTGTCCTGCCTGCTCCAACTACAGAAATGTCAGATCTCAAAATCACAGTTAATGCTTTTTCTAAAACCTGCTGCACTGAAATTGCGTTTGGCTGATTTTGCCAACCATGATAGGCTTTACCGTTGTATGAAACTTCAATGAAAAATCGCAATAGAACACTTACTTTTGTGAAAGCGTAAAGATAAAGGTTTTAGTTCCTAAAGAAATGCTAAAATATTAATAAGATTACCATTAGTGGAACACTGAAAATGAAAAGAATACTATTACTCTCTGACACTCATAGTTATATTGACGAAGCCATTTTGAACCATGTAAAGCAAGCTGATGAGGTTTGGCATGCTGGTGATATTGGTGATTTAAAAGTTACTGATAGCATCAAAAAATTAAAGCCATTAAAAGCAGTGTATGGTAATATCGATGATGACAAGGTTAGGCGCGAATTTCCTTTAAACAATAGTTTTATGTGCGAAGGTGTCAATGTTTTTATTACACATATCGGTGGTTATCCTCCAAAATATAATAATCGTATAAAACCTTATTTGATAAATAATAAACCAGATTTATTTATTTGTGGTCACTCTCATATATTAAAGGTAATGCCAGACAAAAATTTGAACTTGTTGCATATGAATCCAGGAGCGGCAGGGAAACATGGGTTTCATAAAATTAGAACTATGCTCAGATTTAAAATTGATAATACAAATATCAAAGATCTCGAGGTTATAGAATTTGAAAAGAGATAAAAAAAAAGCCCAAACGGCAGCGTTTGGGCTTTTCACACTAATACTACTAAGATTATAGGTTCATCGTAATCGATCTACAGATTTTACAAGATCTTCATCCTTTTTTATAGCCTTGTTAGCCAAGACTAAACACACAATAGAAAAAATAGGAAGAAGAATCCCAATACCTTTCTCAGAAACGTTAGTTTCTCCAGATATATTTAGAGATTGATAAACAAAGACTCCTAGTAAAATAAAGTTTAATATTATATTTAGTCGTCCCAAAACAAACTGAGACTTTCTATTATTATATCTAACAATTGTAATTACGGATAAAAATGCTGACACCAAAAACATAGCGAAAACATAATTTATATCGGCAGCAAACACTTCTTCACCTTCAATATTTGTCCAAAGGTAAAAAACATAGATCAGACCTGCTGATATTACCGCAGATAAAATTAAATATAGTGTTTGAATGCGTTGAATCATATCTTTATTTAAAGCTGCACAAAATTAATAGTTTATTTGTTAAAAGATAGAATTTATTTTAAAATAAAGTTGTATTATTGCATGTAGAAGGGGTAATATACTTAATTACAACTTTTTAATCTTCTATATTTATTTCACTTTTTTCTTTTTATTTCATTTAGAAATCATAGAATTAAATACATCAAAATTATTATACATTATATCTCATAAGAATGTTTGAAATTTCACAGTTAAAAGCTAAAAAGCTTCCTGAATTACAGGACATAGCTAAACAACTTAACGTACCAAAATACCGTACTCTAAAAAAATTAGACCTAGTATACCAAATCTTAGATTATCAGGCAGCAAACCCTGAAGCGGTAAAGGCCAAAGTAGAATCAGAATCTAAACCTGAATCTGACTCTAAAGCGCAAAACAAACCGCAGCCAAAACGTGCTCGCGTACAAAAAAAGCCTCAGGAATCCTCCAAACCTGCTGACAAAAAAGAAGAGCCTAAAGAACAAAAAAGCAAGGCGAGTAACGATAAGTCAAACAATGACAAATCTAGAAACGATAAGTCTAGTAATACTTCTAATAGACAAAATCAGAAAAAGCAGGAGAATAAGTCAAACGATCGCAACGACGATAAAAAACGTTCTAACAATAATCAGAACAGCGACAATAGACAACAACGTTCCAATAATAGCAATCGCAACAACAACAATTCTAAAAACAACGGTAACAAGGATAGCAGAAATCGTTACCGCGAGCCAGATTTTGAATTTGATGCTATTATCGAAAGCGAAGGTGTATTAGATATTATGCAGGATGGTTACGGATTTTTAAGATCTTCTGATTATAATTACCTTACCTCTCCGGATGATATCTATGTATCGCAATCACAAATAAGACTATTTGGTTTAAAAACTGGAGACACAGTTCTTGGTCATGTAAGACCACCTAAGGAAGGTGAAAAATATTTTCCTTTAATTAAGGTTAGCAAAATTAATGGGCAAAATCCACAAGTCGTTAGAGACCGCGTAGCGTTTGAACATTTAACACCATTGTTCCCGAAAGAGAAATTTAATCTTGCAGAAAAGCAAGCCACAATCTCTACTAGAATTATGGATTTGTTTGCACCTATTGGTAAAGGTCAGCGTGGCATGATTGTATCACAACCTAAAACTGGTAAGACAATGCTATTAAAGGATGTAGCGAATGCAATTGCTGCAAATCATCCGGAAGTTTACCAAATGATATTATTAATAGACGAACGCCCGGAAGAAGTTACAGATATGCAACGAAATGTGCGTGGTGAAGTAATCGCTTCTACATTTGACAAAGAAGCACACGAGCACGTCAAGATTGCCAACATTGTTTTAGAAAAGGCAAAAAGATTGGTCGAGTGCGGACATGATGTTGTCATTCTTTTAGATTCTATTACGCGTTTAGCAAGAGCCTATAATACGGTACAACCAGCATCTGGTAAAATTTTATCTGGTGGTGTAGATGCAAATGCATTACATAAACCTAAACGATTCTTTGGTGCAGCTCGTAATATTGAAAACGGCGGCTCGTTGACCATTATTGCAACAGCACTTACTGAAACCGGTTCAAAAATGGATGAAGTTATCTTTGAAGAATTTAAAGGTACTGGTAATATGGAACTGCAGTTAGATCGTAAGATTTCTAATCGTCGTATATTCCCTGCAATTGATTTAACATCATCAAGCACTAGACGCGATGATTTATTATTAGATGACAATACTATCCAAAGAATGTGGGTAATGCGTAAATACCTTGCCGATATGAACCCTGTCGAAGCAATGGAGTTTATTAACGATCGTTTTAAACAAACAAGAAATAATGAAGAGTTTCTTATCTCTATGAATGGATAAGACTTCTCTCAATAAATACTAAAAAAAACCTCAAACATAAGAGTTTGAGGTTTTTTTATGCGATTGATTTAAGTATTAAAAGGACAGCACAAAAAAAAGTCTTTCCGAAATGGAAAGACTTTTAAATATCTTAGTAGTAACTACAATTACATTGCAGCAACATGCTTAGTTAACTGAGATTTTAAATTACCAGCCTTGTTAGAATGAATAACATTCTTCTTAGCTAATTTATCAATCATACTATGTACAGAAGGTAACATTTTTTGTGCTTCTTTAGCATCAGTTAACTCACGTAACTTCTTTATAGCATTACGAGTTGTTTTATGCTGATACTTATTAAGTACACGTCTTTTTTCGTTACTTCTAATTCTTTTTAAAGCTGACTTATGATTTGCCATTTTCTTTCTTTCTTATTAAAAATTGTAGCCCGTAGGGGAATCGAACCCCTCTTACCAGGATGAAAACCTGGCGTCCTAGCCGATAGACGAACGGGCCATTTGGTTATTTTACTATTTAAATGAACCAACAATGTTTCCATTGCGGATGCAAAAATACAACTATTTTTAAAAGTTGCAACTACTAGCTTAATTTTTTTATTTTTTTTTTAATAAGCCTTTGCAAAAAGAACACGCTGTGTTGACGGATTACCACTAAACACGCACTGTCCAGCCTCTAAATCATTATTCATAGGAATACATCTAATAGTGGCTTTGGTCAATTCTTTAATTTTGTTTTCGGTCTCTGTTGTACCGTCCCAGTGTGCAGAGACAAAACCAGTTTTGGTCTCAAGTACTTTTTTAAAATCCTCAAAATTATCTACTTGAGTTGTATGGGTATCTCTAAATTCTAATGCTTTATTAAATAATTCTTTCTGAATCGTTGTCAATAGATCTTTAATGGTAGTCACTAAATCATCCATTTGTACAATCCCCTTAGTCAAGGTATCTCTCCTGGCCAACTCAACAGTATTATTTTCTAAATCTTTAGGACCAATTGCTATTCTCAAAGGAACACCTTGTAATTCATGCTGGGCGAATTTGGCTCCAGGTCTGTGAGTTGTTCTTTTATCAAATTTACAACTTACACCAACCTTCTTTAATTCATTAATTATAGATTCGGCCTTTTTTGTAATCTCCTCAAATTGCTCGTCATTTTTATAAATAGGAACAATGACTACTTGCGAAGGCGCTAAATTAGGAGGTAGAACAAGTCCTTTATCATCACTATGCGTCATAATAAGCGCACCCATTAATCGGGTAGAAACTCCCCAGGACGTTGCCCACACATGATCTAGTTTACCTTCATTATTCGTAAACTTAACATCAAAAGCTTTAGCAAAATTTTGACCAAGAAAATGCGATGTCCCTGCTTGTAATGCTTTTCCGTCTTGCATTAAGGCTTCAATACAAAACGTTTCCTCAGCACCCGCAAATCGCTCACTTTCAGTTTTAACACCTTTTATAACTGGTATGGCCATGAAGTTTTCAGCAAAGTCTGCATACACATTATTCATTAACTCCGCTTCCTCTAATGCTTCTTGTTTAGTGGCATGCGCTGTATGACCTTCCTGCCACAAAAATTCGGCTGTACGTAAAAACAACCTTGTTCTCATTTCCCATCGCACTACATTGGCCCATTGATTAATTAATATTGGTAAGTCTCTATAACTCTGTATCCATCCTTTATAGGTATTCCAGATAATAGCTTCACTTGTGGGCCTGACTACAAGTTCTTCTTCCAATTTGGCCTCGGGATCTACTCGTAACTTACCGGCATTATCTGGATCATTCTGTAACCTGTAATGTGTTACTACTGCACATTCTTTCGCAAAACCCTCAGCATTTTTCTCTTCTGCTTCAAATAAACTTTTTGGTACAAACAGTGGAAAGTAAGCGTTCTGATGACCTGTTTCCTTAAACATCCTGTCCAATTCCGCTTGCATTTTCTCCCAAATGGCAAAACCATATGGTTTAATGACCATACAGCCTCTAACTGCAGAATTTTCTGCTAAATCAGCTTTAACCACCAATTCATTGTACCATTTAGAATAATCTTCTGCTCTACTCGTAAGATTTTTACTCATTTTCAGTGTTTTGGCACAGATATTGTGCTTATGTTAAATAAAAAAATAGTTCAGCAAAACTAACTATTTTTGCTATGTTCAACAATAAAATAAAAGAGATATGCAATTTAAAAATAATACTTACAACAAATTGCCATTTTTTGTTGCACTCGGTTTAATGACCGTGTTAACTTCATGTGGTTCTTTTCAATACGCGGGATACGATAATGATGGTATATATACTTCAGACGATTACAATGTTGAAACTGAACAACCTGTAGCTACAACTTCTACAAGTGATTCTAATTATTATAAAAATTACTTTGCCGAAAATGCTGCAGAAGTTAATGCTATAACTGAAGAAAGCGAAATTTTCACAGATATAGATTCCTATGAAGGAAACTATAGAGAAACAGATACAATAGAAGAACAATCTGCTTACGGAGGTTGGGGACAAAGTAATAGTTCAGTAACAATAAACATCATTGATAACGGTTTTTACGGCTGGAATGACCCATGGTTATGGAATACTGGCTGGGGTTACGGATGGAACAACTGGGGTTGGGGACGACCTTGGGGATGGAATCGCTGGGGCTGGAACGCAGGTTTTGGCTGGAATGCTGGATGGGGTTACGGATGGAATAATCCTTGGAATAACCCTTGGTACTGGAATGGTGGCTGGGGCTACGGTTGGAATAACTGGGGCTGGAACAATGGCTATTACAGAAACTCTAATAGATATGCCTATAATACAGGTCGAAGAGGTTCGCTGGTTAATAATAGAAATTTAAGTAGTTTAGGCAGAAGTAATGCCGCAGTAAACAGAAGAAATTATTCTACAAGTAGATTATCTAGATCTAACAACGTTACACGAAGGAATAATACGGCAAGATCAAATAGCTCTAACTCAAGGACTATAAGAAGTGCACAGCCTACAAGAAATACCAGGACTATACGAAATTCAAATTCAAATAGAAGAGTAAATTCAAGAGGCACTAGAGTTACAAGGCCTACAACAACAAGGTCTTCTGGCACTGTTAGACGATCTTCAGGAAGTAGTAACAGATCATCTGGAAGTGTAAGATCTTCTGGAAGTTCAAGGTCTTCAGGTAATGTTAGGTCTTCAGGAAGCTCAAGGTCTTCTAGTGGTAGATCATCTTCAGGTGGTGCACGAAGAGGTAGAGGTTAAAAATAATAAATTTCCAAATTCAAAATCGTTATGAAAAAAATACTTGTGTTATGCATGGGCTTTATAGGTATGCCCTTAATTTTCGCTCAAGAGTTAGATGTATCTGATGCTGTAAGGTACTCTATGGATGAAATCCAGGGATCTGCAAGGTTCAGAGCAATGAGCGGAGCATTTGGTGCACTTGGCGGCGACATGTCTAGTGTAAATATTAATCCAGCAGGTTCAGTTATCTTTAATAATAGTCACGCATCTTTATCATTTAGCTCAACTAAAAAGGATAATAATGTAGGTTATTTCAACGGATTAAACTCAACTTCGAATTCCAATTTTGATTTAAATCAATTGGGTGCTGCCTTTATCTTTAGAAATAATAATTTAGATTCTCCATGGACTAAATTTTCGCTTAGTATTGCCTATGATAGGTCGGCTAATTTTGACGATAATTGGGTAGCTTCTGGTGTTAACACTAATACTAGTATTGTAGAATACTTTTATAACTATGCCGATGGCAAGCGGTTAGATGAAATTTCCGCATTACCTGGTGAGAGCCTTGGAGAGGCTTATTCTGAAATTGGATCTATTTTTGGATTCGAAAATCAGCAAGCATTTTTAGGGTTTGAAGGCTTTATTCTCGACCCAGTTCAAGATACAGATGACAATACCAGTTATATACGTAATATTAATGGAACAAATTTCAATCAGCGCTATTCATATGCTAGTCGAGGATATAATGGTAAACTAGCATTTAATGCCGCCACTAGTTATAATGACAGATTCTATTTTGGATTAAATTTAAACAGTCATTTTATAAACTTTGAGCGCAGTACGTTTTTTAGTGAGTCTAATGCAAACGCAAGCTCTACTGTTACAGATGTAGATTTTGAAAACAATTTGTTGACAACAGGAAGTGGATTCTCTTTTCAATTAGGAGGAATCGCTAAAATTTCAGAAGAATTAAGAGTCGGTGTTTCTTACAATTCACCTACATGGTACAGAATTTCAGATGAAACATCACAATATCTCGCTACGACTCGAATTGAAAACGGTAATAGCGTAAACACTGTAATTAATCCTAATGTTATTAACCTATTTGAGGAATATAGGTTACAGACTCCTGGAAAAGTTACAGGAAGCTTAGCCTATATCTTTGGAAGTCAGGGCTTGTTAAGTTTCGATTACTCTGTTAAGGATTATAGTAGCGCTGAATTTAGACCAGCTTCAGATGCGTTCTTCTCTGCTCTAAACACAGAGTTAAGTGATCAATTAGAAACATCCACATCTTATAAGTTTGGAGGAGAATACCGCTTTAAACAACTTAGTTTTAGAGGTGGATATCGTTTTGAAGAAAGTCCTTATAAGAATGATAATTTTTATGGTGATTTAACTGGTTACTCTTTAGGTCTTGGATACAGTTTTGGTGATTTTAGTATTGATATGGCATTTAGTCAAGCAGAACGCGATATTAATTATCAATTGTATTCTGTTGGCTTAACCGATACAGCATTTATCGAATCAAAATTTACAGATGTCATTTTAACTTTAGCATTTAGCATTTAAATTACTAAATATATAAAATCGTTTTACTAAAAAACCCACTGACATACATCAATGGGTTTTTTAATAATATATACTTTTCTTATCGTTTCAGGGTAAAATGGGCTTTTAGTGTTTTACGTTGGTTGGTTAGTGGTTCGTCATATTCTACTGTGAACCAGTAATCACTGGTTGGCATCTCATTACCATTAAAG
>JABDKL010000152.1 GCA_013002225.1 Winogradskyella sp. | reverse complement strand
ACTTTAGCAACGTTTTGAATTAAATTACTGCCCGTTGGTTTTGTCATTGTAAGACCACCACCTGCTTTTACATATACTGTGTCATTTGATGTTGTACTTGTGCCATCAATTGTATCTGTTGTAAGATTTCTTAAATAACCACCAGTAATTACATAACCTTCTGCATTTACAGCAAGTGTTGTTAACAATAACCCTGCCGCAGGCATTTTAGCACTATTACTTGCGTCTGCTGGTGCAATTTGTAATCTTTCTGATGCACCAACATTACCTGTTATATATACTGGAGTTCCTTTTGCAATACTTGCAGTATGCGTATTTTTTACAGGTATAATTACCGCTCCAGCTTGCAAACTATCTGTTTGTAATGCGGAAGCAATACTAATAACTTCTATATCTACATTATTAGCCGGAGCTGCATCAAATGCTAATGTGGTTCCATCAACTGAATACGTATCTTTAAACTGATAAACACCATTTAAAAATATTAAAGTTTTAACTTCATTATCTATAGCGTTTGCTAATGTAAAATCCGTTGTTGAACCATTCCCTGTGAAGTTGTCTTGATAAATAACCGTTGGCCCTGTGTTTATAGCTGAAATAGAAATAACCTCTACACTGTGACCACTAATTGGTGCAGTTGCAAAGGTTATAGTAGTACCCGATACCGAATACGTGTCTTTTTCTTGATAAACACCGTCAATATATATTTGTGTTTGGTCTTCATCAGTAATTGAATTTTGCAAATCAAATGCAACAGTACTGCCATCGCCTGTAAAATTATCTCTATAAATTACGGAAGCAGCATCACTTGTACCCGCTTCGGCAAAAGATAAATTACCAGAACCGTCAGTTGTAATAACTTGCCCGCTGCTACCATCTGACGCGGGAAATGTATATGCGTCGTTTATTCTTATGTTACTAAGAAAGCGATTTGCCATATTAAATGTATAAAATTATATTAACCTATTTTTGTAACTAGTACTCTAATGTCGTTTGTTGAAGGTGCGGATGCAAAATCAATTGTTACAACAGAAGTTGATGTTCTTACCACATCTGCATAAACTGTATCTAAAGAGCTTGCGTCGTAAAGTTGCACAATAACATCTTGAGTACCTAAATTGTGTGTTACTGCATATGAAGTAGCACTCCCATCACCTATTGATGCAGCAAATGTGCTTTCGCCAACCGTTTGTACTTCGTAATAATTAGTTCCATCTTTAGTAAGTTCCCAAATATCAGTACCTTCATTCCATCTAAATACTACGTTAGTAGCAGTTCCTCTTTCAACCTCGATACCAGCGTTCTCACTTGGTGTTCCAGCTTCATTACTATTTAAAGTAATAATATTATCAGCAAGATTTATTGTTTCTGTATTTACAGTAGTTGTTGTTCCCGATACCGTTAAATTTCCTGAAACTATTAAGTTACCAGAAACTGTAGGGTTTGCAACTAAACCAATTTGTATTTGATTATTAGATACTGTTGTATCAATTTCATTTGCAGTTCCAGCAAATGTTAAAGTATCAGTTCCAACACTAACTACATCATCTGAGCCAGTGTCCGCTGCTATAGTTAAATCCGTACTAATAGCTGCAGTTCCAGCCGCTGTTAACCTACCTTGATCGTCTACCGTAAAAGTTGGTATAGATGTAGCAGAACCATAAGATCCAGCTGTGACAGCCGTATCCGCTAAATCAATTGTTTGAGTATGCTGACCGGATGTTGTGCTTACTGTTCCGGATAACCCAGTTCCAGCTGTTATATCAATTCCAGTTATATCGCCACCTAAACTATCCCAAACAGGATTTGCTGGATCAGCCGATGTATTTAAATATATAGTGTCGTCAGACGAATTATAATATATTTGTCCTTCGGCTGGCGATGAAGGATTTGCTCCCAGCTTCTGAATTACAACATTCTGTAATTCGTTTTTGTTTAAATTAATGTCTGTTAAATATGAAAGTGCCATAGTTTATTAGTTTACGTATACTTTACCTTGGAATGAGGCTTTAAATGTTATTGTGAAATTGTTATTGTCTATATGCTGTATGTCTCCAATAATATGAGAGCCTGCAGAATCAACTGTTGTTACCGACGGAAACTTAGCTAAATTATGACTAATAGTTTGCGCAGTATTCGCTGTAAAATTTATATTAGAAGTAACAAAGTTTTTATCAGTTTGACCTTTAGGAGAATAAGACAAAGCGTAATATTTACCCTCTATTAAAGATCCATTACCTTCTCTAAAAACTAAAGTAAAGTTTTTTTGATTTGGTGTGTCTGAAGAAACAAGAGAAGAGTATTGTGCAAATGTATTTTGATCATCTGTTTGCGTTAGCATAACAAATAAGCCATTAAAATAGTTTAAATAATCTGCGATATCATCTTGATTGCTGTTTAAATTATTAAATTTTAATTCTGTAATTGAATTGAGTGATGGTCCACCGGATACAACACTAAATACTCCTGGTCCAAATACAGAAGAGTATTTATATATAACCTGTCCGTTTACGTTTATTAAACTAGAATTATTTAAAAAATTGGCTATATTTTGTAATTTAAAATTTTTAGTACTGGAACCCGAAGAGTCTGTTCCTATAACTTTATCGTTTTTAGAAACGGTATTATCTAAATTATATGTACTAATTCTAGCCATGTATTACTTTTTTAATAAGCTTGCAGCCTTTTCTCCACTTCGTCCACCAAAATATGCAAGAACAACACTCATCATAACTTTTTCAAAAGTATCGTTCCATGTTTCACCTATATGAAATGGTATCGACTCCACACTATCCAATATTCCCGCTAATGAGAATATAACAATACACCACACTAAAACTAGCGGGCGTACATTTTTCGAAAGCCAGGAATCTGACATGGAATCCGCTTGCCACCTTGAAGTGATGCTTTCCATTTCTTTATTTTGTTGTTCAAATATAAGCTGTTGTAATTTTATTTTATCTTCACTGCTTGCGTCAGATTTACCTATTGCAGCTATAGCCTCTGCCGGGGTTGAAGCACCACTAATTAAATTGCCTAAAGTAGGGTTAACTAATGAAGCTGCACCAAACAAAAGTTTACCTACAGTAGTTTCTGCAAATTTCTTTTTTGTTTTACTCATTTTTTTTTCATTTTATATGGAACAATTTTATTCAATGCATTCTGTCTAGCTTCACAACCACAAGGTATGTTTAAACCAGACGATACTTTATCTACTACACGTTTTATACCCGTAGCTTTAGTAAACTTTGCTATTGAATCCCCTAATCCTCTACTTTTCATATTAACAATTCCATTTTCTTCTAGCAGCTCTACCTCTTTCGCTTTTCCAACTACGGGATCTAGCACAAAATGCTTTTCTTCTTTTCCAAGCCTTACTGCCTCTTTTTAATTTAGAAGGCGGGGTTGTAACCGCTGTTTTTAGTTTACTGCCCGGGTTATCTCTTCTGTATTTAGCTACGCCTTTAGCCGTCATTCCACCACCGGCTTTTTTACCAGTCCCGCCTTTTTTGTTTACTTTTTTATAGTAACCTAAAGATTTTTTTCTTGATGGGGCATTTTTACTAGGCATAACTATTTTTTCTTTTTCTTTTTTAGCATCTTAAAATCATCACCTGTAATTCTATCATACGGTGGCGCCATTTTAGCTATTCTCATTTGGTTAGCAGTTAATTTTTTTTTCATTTTTTATAACTTTTGCTTTTCATTTTTTTACCCGTTTTTTTCGCGTATTTTTTTGCAGCCGCTTTGCCCTTTTTTGTATAAGCGAATTTCTTTTTTCCTACTTTTGGCATAACTATCTGTTTTTTCTTTTTTGCATTCTATTTTGTCTTCTTGTTAATCTGGCTTCTTTTTTATAATTACCAGATTCTTTAGCTGCTTTTCTTTTTGCATCTACTTTAGCTATTCTTCCAGTTTTACGCGTTGATTTATTTTCAGCTCTTTTATCTTTACGCGCTTGCTTTATAACTGCTTTTCCAGCTGCTTTTCTTTTTTTACCCGCCTCTAATCTTTCAGAGGAGGATAATTTTTTTCCAACAACTGTCACAT
>JABDKL010000127.1 GCA_013002225.1 Winogradskyella sp. | reverse complement strand
AGAGCTCTCTCTATATTTTCTCCTTCTTTAATTTCGATTTTAATCATTTATCGATATTTTTTTGTTATCTAATTCTTGCAAATGGTCGGCAAATATATGCTAACTATTTGAAAATAAAAAATTAAATCCGTCTTTTAGATTGTTTTTTTTAACCTAAATAAGTTTTTAATATTTTACTCTTACTTGCATGGCGTAAACGTCTAATACCTTTTTCTCTGATTTGACGTACACGCTCACGAGTTAAATCGTAAATACCGCCAATTTCTTCGAGTGTCATTGGTGGTTGATCACCAATACCAAAGTTTAATCTTATTACGTCACTTTCCTTTTGAGTTAAGGTTTCTAATGCTCGCTCTACTTCAGTATTTAATGAAGCTTTCATTAAATTCTTATCTGGTCTAGGTGATTCGCTAGCACTAACTACGTCGTAGAGACTAAACGTTTCTCCATCTTTTAAAGGAGCATCCATTGATAAGTGACGGCCAGAGTTCTTCATAGACTGCTTTACCTCACGTACGCTGATGTCTAATTCTCTTGCAATCTCTTCGGCATTTGGAGGCCGTTGGTGTATTTGCTCTAAGTGAGAAAAGGTCTTATTTATCTTATTAATTGTGCCAATTTTGTTCAATGGTAATCTTACAATACGTGATTGCTCAGCAAGTGCCTGTAAAATAGCTTGCCTTATCCACCATACCGCATAGGAAATAAACTTAAAACCTCTGGTTTCGTCAAATCGTTTTGCAGCTTTTACTAAACCTGCATTACCCTCGTTAATTAAATCTGGAAGTTTTAATCCCTGGTTTTGATATTGTTTGGCAACAGATACGACAAATCTTAAATTGGCAGTTGTTAATTTGTCTAATGCAACCTGATCACCCTTTTTTATACGCTGTGCTAATTCTACTTCTTCATCTGCCGTTATCAACGGAATTTTACTTATATCTTGTAGATATTTATCTAAAGATTTATCTTCTCTGTTGGTAACCTGCTTGGTGATTTTTAATTGCCTCATGTAGTTATTTTAAAATTAGTGAACCCATAACATAACTTATTTATTCAGAAATGCAAGTATATGTGTAAGAATTAACAAAATTTGGGAAAATTTAGTCTGTTTTTCGACAAAAATCACTCTTTCTTCGTTGAATCTTGCGCCGTTTTATCTTCAGATTTCTTCTGTCCTTTAAATATAGAGCCAAGGACATCCTTGACGCCTTCCTTAACTTTGTCATTGGTATTTACCTTAGAACTATCTCTTACTGTTTTGGTGGAATCCGTTTCCGTTTTATTAGAATTGCCATTTACGATGCCACCTAAAATATCACTGATCTTATCTTTACCTTGACCTATTAGTTTCTGTTTCTGAATTTCTACGAGCTGCTGTGTGAGTTTTGAAACACCACTGTTAAGATCTGTAGATATATTTGGGTTCGAAAATGATCCGCCAATATTAGCTGTTATAGGTATAGCTATTTTGTTGACTTCTGAATCATTTATTTTTCCAATGAGACGATTAACTTCACTTCCTAAGTACTTGGCTGGTACCTGAAATACTACCTTATAATTTAAATTGTTTGAAAAACTGTGAGAACCAGATACCATTATCGGGATATCTTTATAGTTTATTGAAAAAGGCGTAACTGAAACTAAACCATTTTCAAAATTTAATTTTGTTTTGATATCTTTTTCTAAATCTTTAAAGTCTATAAAATTAAGCTTGTTATTTAAGCCTTCTAGCAATGGACTGTTAGAAGCATTGATATTTGATGTCAGTACTTCTGCCAATGCATTTCCTGAAATGGTAGTTAGATCTGGTGAATAACTATCATCCAAAAATCCATTTAAGGTTATGGTTGAATTTAATTTGCCTTGAAGAACTTTGGCAATAGGTGCCAATGCTTTTAGTAGTTTTAAATTTTCGAAAGATTCTGAAATATCAAAACTCTGCATTGCTAACTGCATATCAAATTGAGGCTTGGCGGCTTTTGTTGATACATTCCCAGTAATGCCAAGTTTACCATCAAACAAATCCATGGTAATGTCTTTTAAGTTGGCATTCTGATTATTAATTATTAGCTGACCATTTACGTTTTTTAATGTAAGGTTATCGTATAAAACGGTATTAGCACTTGCTGTAATTACACAATCTAAAAATTCTGGAATTTTTAATGATTGGGAAGCGGCAGTTGTTTTATTGGAGGTTTCGCTTGCAGACTTGTCTTCTACCATAAAATCTGAAATAGCGAAGGTGTTAGACTTTACATTAAAATTACCTTTTAGCTTCTTGTCGCTTAATAAAAAACCTAAAAGATTATTTATAGATCCTGTAGCAGTGAAATCACTTTTGCCGGTTAAGGCATTAAAATTGTTTAAATTTACTGTACCTGGTTTAAAGGTAAGTTCTGCTTTGTTAATTTGAATAGGATTTACAATATCTTCAGATGAAAATATAAAGTCAGAAATTGAGACACTACCATTATTTCTAATACGTTGGTAGGCATTGTTTTCTATAGCATCCATATCAAATGAGGTGCTTAGTTTCCCTTTTAAAATTCCACTTAATTGATTTTCTAATTCAATGGGATAGGCTTTTGTGATATTAGATAAGTTTAAAACACCATCTAAATTAGCATTAACCAACATATTGCTCGTTAAGTTTTTAAGATGAGCTTCGGATTTAAATAGATCTTGATCTATTCTAAAATCTAGTTTGTTAATATCTATATAGGTGTCATTTGCATTTCCGGTAGTGTTTTTTACAGAAGCATTAATCATAATATTATCTACACGCTTTGGTAAATCCGGATATTTAAAGGAAGCGTTATCAGATTGCATATTAATATCGAGTGTTGGGATCGTAGTTTCCGAAATTAATCCCTTAATAATGCCATTAATAGTAAAGTTACCTGTGGTATTTACGTTTTCAATGTTCTTTGAATATTCTTCTGGTATTACTGCCAAGAAGTGTTTAAAAGAAGATTCCGGATTTCTAAAACTAATATCTAATTGTTGTCCATTATCAACAATTTGCACATACCCTTCAAACTCTAAAGGCAGTGCATTTATATAGCCTTTATTTTCTTTAAAAGTGTATTTGTCTTGCTCCAAATCTAAATCGATAAGGGCATTTAATTTTATAATGTTATTATTAAGGTATTTGGTGCTGTCTATGGATAAGCTAACTTTTGCTTCAGTTGTAGTCTCGAGCTCAGATACCTCACCGGAAAAAAGACCTTTGCCACTGTGATTAATTTCTGTTGCATTTATATTGGTATTGGTAATTTCGTCGATGTATGTAAAAGCACTATTGTTTATTTCGTAATTGTTGATATCGAAACTAAACCCTGTTGATGTAGTGTCCGAAACTTGAGCGTCTGCATTGGTGGCTTTGATAATGTCATAATTATCTGATCCGTTTTTATTAGTTTTAATGGTAAGTAATAATTCATCAGCCAAAATTTCATTAACAGATAGTGGTTCCTCAGTCCCCTTAAATAATTCACTTATTCCCATTTCGAAAGAAATAGATTTAGCAGTAGCCAGTGTTTCACCATCAAAAGGTGCTCTGTTGGTTATAGTTAAATTATCGACACTAACTTCGGCCTTAGGAAAACTACTAATAAGACTTAGGCTAATATCATCAAAACTCAAATCGGCATCGAGATTTTCCTTTGCATAATTTTGAACGATTGTATCTATTTTCGATTCTAATACAAATGGTATAGCAATAAGTATGGCAATAAAAATTAAAAATACAATACCTATAATTTTTAATATTTTTTTCATGATAACTATTGGTGTATAAATGGTAGCAACTATATAATATACGTTTGCATACATATTTTAGTTGCTTAACTGATTAAGTTTAAGAAGATTTTAGAATTTGAAGTAACTCTTACAATAAACTTATTTCCTCATTTACTTTAAGGTTAAAACGCTTTCTAAACAAATAAACTCCGAAATAGAGAAATGGCGTGTCCAAGGCAGCAACCAATACTTTAAATAAAAACCCACTAATAAGTAAGCCTTTAAAGCTAGACCAGGGTAATACTTCGAATATACATAGCAATCCTATTATAGAAAATGTGTCTATAAATTGTGATAACCAGGTGGAAAAATTGTTTCTCAACCAGAGGTGTTTTCCTTTAGTTAGATCCTTCCAAAAATGATAAATTTTAATGTCTATAAATTGAGCAAATAAATAGGCCAGCATACTAGAGCCAACTGCTACAATTGTTTTACTAAACACATTTGTAAATGTCGTATCATTTATAGGTGAATTTTGTAGTGCTGGAACAAAATCTGCAGCTAAAATAATAGCCACAGAGAAAAACGAAGCAAAAATTCCGGCAACTACTATTTCATTAGCGCGCTTTTTACCATAGATCTCACTAATTAAGTCAGTAATAAGAAATGTTATGGGATAGGGTAAAATACCGACAGAAATTTCAAAAAGTTTATTTCCAAAAACCTCAAATTCAAAAGGGTACCAGTAAAAAAATTTTTGAAAAATTAAATTGGAAACGACTAGTGAGGTGATAAAAAGTGAGCCAAGAAAAAGGTAGATACGCTGGGCTAAAAGCTTGTCTTTTAATTGCATTGTAAATTGTCGATAAATTGTTGTTGTAAAGATAATCTATTAATATTTCTTTTAGTTATTTTGCTGTTTCCATGACAGCGACGAAATCCGTTTATATAGCATTAGGTAGTAATAAAGGTCACAAATTGCAATTTCTGCAGTCTGCAGTGAACGCTATATTTAATAGAATAGGAATTATTGATAAAATATCTCGAGTTTACGAAACACCAGCATATGGTTTTGAAGGTGACAATTTTTATAATGCTTGTATAAAAGTTGACACAGAATTAAAGCCTAAAAAGATTCTAAAAGTACTTCAGATTATAGAGGCTGAATTAGGTCGTGTAAAAACAAATTCTGAGGCATACGAATCGCGAGAAATAGATTTAGACATTCTTTTTTATAACAGTGAAGTTTTTGAGGAAAAAACATTAATAATTCCGCATCCGGAATTACACAACCGAAAATTTGTTTTACAACCGCTTTGTGATATTGCTAAGGATTTTGAACATCCAACTTTGAAAATGTCTATTGAAAAGTTAAATGAAAAAAGTCTGGATAATAGTTTGATAGAGCCAATAAATGTTTGGTTAAAAAATCCAAAGAATAGTTACAATTTTAGTAATTACAACTTTATTGCAATAGAAGGTAATATAGGCGCAGGTAAAACTAGTTTGGCAAATAAGATCGCCAAGGATTTTAATGCCAAACTCATTTTAGAACGTTTCGCAGACAATGCCTTTTTGCCTAAATTCTATACAGAACCAGAACGCTATGCGTTTACGTTGGAGATGTCTTTCTTAGCGGATCGCTATCAGCAAATTAGTGATGACTTATCTCAGTTAGATTTATTTAAGGATTTTATGGTAAGTGATTATGATGTTAATAAGTCGCTTGTGTTTTCAAAGGTGACTTTGCCTGAAGATGAATTTAGACTTTATCGAAAGTTATTTTATCAGGTTTACAAGGACATTGCAAGACCAGATCTGTATATCTATCTCTATCAGAATACAGAGCGCTTACAGGCTAATATTAAAAAGCGCGGTCGCAAATACGAAAAAGATATTAAAGACGACTACTTAGAGAAAATTAACTCTGGCTATTTGGAGTTTTTAAGAAGCCAGACCGAGATGAATGTGAAAATAATTGATATTTCGGATAAAGATTTTGTTAAGAATCGTGAGGATTATTTGTGGCTATTAGCTGAGATTAATAAGGGTTAATAGTATAAATTATAAGGTATATAAAACCGTTTGGATTTTACCTTTTTTTGGGTCTAAAGTAATTTCTGAAAGATTTTCCTGTTTTTTAATTTTTAAACAAAAAGGTGCTTTGCATAGATCCACTCCGCTTTTGTGCTTTAAACGTATGCCTTGACCGGAAATGATATCTACATTTGGTGCAAAATTACCTGATGGTAAATGTTCGGTTATAAGTATATACTTATAGTTGTGTAATTGTGTAACAATCTCTTGAATTTCAGCATTAGATAAATGTTGAAGGACTTGTCTTAAAATTATACAATCTCCGTGTGGTAATTTATCCTTTGAAATATCAAGACATTTAAATTCTAAATTGTCGGCTTTATATAAGTGTTTGTTTCGCTCTATAAGGCTGTCAACAATATCAAAAGCGATATACTTTTGCGTGTATTCTACGAGATCTTTTCCAATGTTAAAATCGCCACAACCCAGGTCGCAAACTGTAAGATTGTTTTGTTTAGATTTTAAAAATGTTATTACAGCCTTTAAATAAGGTCGTGTAATAGCTGTATTGTGTGATCCTTCACCAGAGTAAAAATCAAAGTCTTGTCCACCCCAAAGATGAAGATCGTAAATTTGATTCATTACGTCTTTAGTTGGCCAAGGCGTTTTCATGATTTTAGTATTAATTAAAGACTTTTTAAATTGGCTTATGTAGCTTGGAAAATACATCCCAAATCAATATGCCACAACTTACGGAAATATTTAAAGAATGTTTGGTGCCGTATTGTGGTATTTCAATTACATAATCGCTAGCATTCACCACATTTTGGGCAACGCCTTTGACTTCGTTGCCAAAAACGAAGGCATACTTAGTGTTAGTTTGAGGTGTAAATTCATTGAGCATTGTAGCATTCTCAGCTTGTTCAATACTGACTATCCTAATATCTTTAAGCTTAAGGCTTTCAATAATGTCCATAGTGTTTTCAATATACTCCCAGTCTACAGTTTCGGTACTGCCAAGAGCAGTTTTTCGTATATCATTGTGTGGCGGTTTTGCAGTAATACCACAGAGGTAAATTTTTTCAATTAAAAAAGCATCGCTAGTTCTAAAGACAGACCCAATATTATTTAAGCTTCTTATATTGTCTAAAATAATTATGATGGGCGATTTCTCAGCACTTTTAAATTCTGAAATTTCTAATCGGTCTAGCTCTTCATTTTTAAGTTTTCGCATATTGAGAATTTGATAATGTAAACAGATTGACGTGTTTCAATTTATTAACACTTGTAAATAACTTATGGTAACTAGGCTTTATATCCCCTTAAAATATGAGTAAATTAGCACACTTACAAGTTTGACAAAAATAGAATTTTAAACTCAGATTTCAGTTGGCTAAAAAAGCAAAAAAAGAAACACCCCTAATGAAACAATACAATGCTATCAAGGTCAAATACCCTGATGCTTTGTTGTTGTTTAGAGTAGGTGATTTTTACGAAACTTTTGGGAGTGATGCGGTAAAGGCATCTAAAATTTTAGATATTATTTTAACCAAACGTGGTGCAGGCAGTGAGAGTGAAACTGAATTAGCGGGTTTTCCTCATCATTCATTAAATACCTATTTGCCAAAACTGGTAAGAGCAGGAGAGCGTGTTGCAATTTGCGATCAGTTAGAAGACCCAAAGCTTACCAAAAAGATAGTAAAGCGAGGTGTCACTGAATTAGTAACACCAGGTGTGGCTTTAAACGATGATATATTACATTCCAAATCTAATAATTTTTTATGTGCTATCTATTTTGAAAAAAAACGGATTGGGATATCATTTTTAGATATTTCAACGGGTGAGTTTTTAACTTCTCAAGGCGATGCAGAATATATAGATAAGTTGTTGCAAAATTTTAATCCCAGTGAGGTTCTAATTTCGAAAAAATGTAGAAACGAATTTTCTGAAACTTTTGGAGATGGCTTCCATACCTTCTATTTAGAAGATTGGGTATTTCAAGCAGATTATGCCAACGAAACCTTAATAAAACATTTTAATACAACAACCTTAAAAGGATTTGGAATAGATGATCTTTTTGAAGGTATAATTGCCTCTGGAGTCGTGCTGCATTATTTAAGTGAGACAAGGCATAATAAATTAGAACATATTACGACCATTTCCAGAATCGCAACTGATGATTATGTGTGGATGGACAAATTTACCGTAAGAAACCTTGAACTTTACCATTCTACAAATGCAAATGCAGTAACACTTATCAATGTTATAGATAAGACAATTTCGGCTATGGGAGGACGTACCTTAAAACGATGGTTGGCGCTTCCGTTAAAGCATGCAGATAAAATTAAGCAACGTCATGAGGTTGTTAAATTTTTATTAGAGAATGAAACTGTACTTTCAAAAATACAAGGTCATATTAAACATATTGGTGATATAGAACGATTAATTTCTAAGATTGCCACAACTAAGGTCAGTCCGAGGGAGGTAATTCAACTCAAAAATTCGTTAGAAGCGATTGTTCCCATAAAATCAATTGCAGAAAATTGTAATAATGAATCTTTAAAAGTTTTAGGTGATAATTTACATCGATGTGACCTGCTGAGAGCAAAGATAAAAGAAACCCTTACTGAAGAAGCGCCTGTAAATGTTTTAAAAGGTAATACAATTGCTTCAGGATTTTCTAAGGAGTTGGATGAATTAAGAGGTCTGTCTAAATCAGGTAAGACCTATTTGGACAATATGTTAAAGCGAGAGAGTGATCGAACAGGTATTACATCCTTAAAAATAGCATCTAACAATGTTTTCGGTTATTATATTGAGGTGCGAAACACTCACAAAGATAAGGTGCCAGAAGAGTGGATTCGAAAGCAAACCTTAGTTAATGCAGAACGCTATATTACTGAAGAACTAAAAGAATATGAAGCGAAGATCCTTGGTGCTGAAGAACGTATTCTCGCTATAGAGCAACAATTATTTAATGAGCTGGTGGCTTGGTTGCATCAATTTATTGTTTCTGTGCAGCAAAATGCTCAATTAATCGGTCAATTAGATTGTCTTTGTGGATTTGCAAGTCTTGCAAAAAGCAATAATTATAATTATCCACAAATTGATGATAGCTTTGATTTAGAAATAACGGAGGGGCGCCATCCAGTTATAGAAAAACAACTTCCGCTAGGAGAATCCTACATTGCGAATAATGTCTTTTTAGACCGCGAATCGCAACAAATTATTATGATTACAGGACCTAATATGTCTGGTAAATCTGCAATATTAAGACAAACAGCACTGATTGTGCTCTTAGCTCAAATAGGGAGCTTTGTGCCTGCAAAAGAAGCGAGAATAGGCTTAGTAGATAAGATTTTTACACGCGTAGGAGCCAGCGATAACATCTCAATGGGCGAATCTACTTTTATGGTAGAAATGAATGAAACAGCTTCTATCCTTAATAATATTTCAAAACGTAGTTTGGTTTTGTTAGATGAAATTGGTCGTGGTACCAGCACGTACGATGGTATTTCTATAGCTTGGTCAATAAGTGAATACTTGCACGAGCATCCTGCTAAACCAAAAACATTATTTGCAACGCATTATCATGAGCTAAATGAAATGACTGAAACGTTCAGTAGGGTCAAAAACTTTAATGTCGCTGTAAAAGAATTAAAAGATAATGTGCTATTTGTACGTAAATTAGTAGAGGGTGGAAGTGAGCACAGTTTTGGAATTCACGTGGCAAAGATGGCAGGTATGCCACAGCAAGTGATACGACGTGCAAATAAAATATTAGCGAAGTTAGAAAAATCCCATTCTAGTGAGGAGCTTACCGATAAAGTTAAATCCCTCAAAGACGATGTTCAACTGAGCTTTTTTAATTTAGATGACCCATTATTGATTGAAATTAAAGATGAAATCTTACATACTAATATAGATACGCTTACCCCTGTTGAGGCACTTATGAAACTAAATGAAATAAAACGAATGTTGGT
>JABDKL010000123.1 GCA_013002225.1 Winogradskyella sp. | reverse complement strand
CCTGCAGGGCCCATATTTTTTTGAGCACCAGCATAGATTAAATCAAATTTTGAAAAATCTAATTCACGTGAGAAAATATCACTACTCATATCGCAAACCATAGGAATTGGTGAGTTTGGAAAACTCTTCATTTGCGTTCCAAAAATGGTATTGTTAGAAGTACAATGAAAATAATCGTAATCCTCGGGTATATCATAACCCTTGGGTATGTAATTAAAGTTCGCACTTTTTGAAGATGCCACTTCATACACATCATCATAAATTTTAGCCTCTTTAATCGCTTTATCAGACCAGGTTCCTGTATTTAGATAACCCGCTCTTTTCTCTAATAAGTTTAATGCCACCATTAGAAACTGTGTGCTTGCACCACCCTGAAGAAATAAAGCTTTATAGCCTTTACCTTCTAAGCCAAGTAACTCTAAGGCTAAAGCTCGAGCATTTTCCATAACATCCACGAAGGGTTTGCTACGATGCGAAATTTCTAATAGTGACAGACCGTTGTCGAAATCTAAAACAGCTTGTGACGCTTTTTCCATTACAGATTTTGGTAAAATACACGGTCCTGCGCTAAAATTATGTTTTTTCATGAAGATTTTATTTTCATTTCCGGGTGACCGAAAATCCATTTTATAAAAGTTTAAACAGCTACAAAGGTGCTAATTTATTGGTTATTAATCCTTAATAAATTAATAATTTTTGATTCATAGTTTTAACAAAAAATCAACAGTATCCACATTGTCTGCATAATCCCAAAGTTGTGGTTTTTGAGTTTTTCCAAATGCTACTTCATTTTTGATAAACCCATTAGCAACAATACATTGTAGTTTTTCAGCATCCGAATCTAATTTATCTTTTAAATTTTCGATACTGTTATAATGTTCATAAAATAATGTGGCAATAGGTGAGGCGTAACTTTCATCCTCCTTAATCATTAAAAAGCCATTTTCCAACATTTCAAATTCGCTCATTAAATACACGGCTTTATTGTAATCGTAATTGTTGGCATATTTAGCCCCATTAATAATAGGATGCCATTTGTAGATCGCCTTAAAGAACGCATCAAAATTATAGTCTTTTGGTACAAATAATTTAGACACATTTCTACAGCCAAGACCATAGTATCTAAAGATGTCCTCAGATAAAGTTTCTAATTGTTCGTTAGACTCGTTACCTGTAATTACAGCAACGGAGTTTCTGTTCTTTCTTATAATTGAGGGTTTGTTTTTAAAATAATACTCGAAGTAACGTGCTGTATTATCACTTCCTGTGGCGATAACAGCATCAAAGTTTTCTAATTTTTGCTCCGTAAAAGATATTTTTCCATTAAAAGCAGGCTCCACAACTTCCAAATATTTTGCTAAAAAGGGCAGTAGGTGTTTGTCATTCGAGGATTGCTTTACCAATACGCTATGTCCCGTGATTAACACCGATAAAAAATCATGAAACCCAACTAGCGGGATATTGCCAGCCATAATAACAGCAATTGTTTTAGGTGGAGTTGACTTAAAGTAATAGTTGCTTACCCATTGGTTAATATTGCTGTCATTTAAGGCATTAGCCCAGGACTCTAAACTAAACGCAATATTCTCTTTAGTAAACCATCCGTTATGCTCACTGGCTAATTTTATTTGATGTTTAAAGCCATCAAAAAATAAGTCATTCGCTTCTGCATCGTCGTTTTTACTAAATCCATCTCTGCTAAATTGGCTTAAAAAAGTCCCTAATTTTGAAAATGCGTTAATTCTTTGTTGTAATTCCATCTCGTGTTTGGTTAAACGATGTTTTGGCTCTATTTTTGCACCTTGTTTGCCGAAAGTGCATGCAAAATTACATAAAGAATAAATAAAGAAAAATTACTATGGCAATTATAATCACAGACGAATGTATAAATTGTGGAGCTTGTGAGCCAGAATGCCCAAATACTGCTATTTACGAAGGTGCTGATGATTGGAGATACTCTGATGGTACCAGCCTGTCTGGTAAAGTAGTATTACCTAGTGGTAAGGAGGTTGATGCAGACGAAACACAAGAGCCGATTGATGATGAAGTATATTACATTGCACCAGATAAATGTACAGAATGCGTTGGTTTTCATGAGGAGCCTCAATGTGCTGCCGTATGTCCTGTAGATTGTTGTGTGCCAGACGAAGATATTGTAGAAACCGAAGCCGAATTATTGGCGAAACAACGGTTTATGCATCCGGACGAATAATTCGATATTGATATAATTAATTGTATTATTTTGAATCCTGAGCCTCTGGCTTGGGATTTTTTTGTGTGATCCTTTTGATCAAGTTTTACAGTTTATCCTTTAATGGCAACGGTTGGGTCATAATTATTTTAATTTTTGTTCTCAAATTCCAATTTTGAAAAAAAACCTATAGCATGCCACACGATTTCATTGGTTGGACTCATACCATTTTTGCGATAATTGCTTTAATAGCTGGAAGTTTAGTGTTAAACCGTGTAAAAGGGACGGCTTTACACAAAATGACGGGTAAGATTTATGTTGTTTCTATGCTAATTGTTTGTGTAACTGCGTTTACGATCTATCGTGTTCATCGTACATTTGGAATTCTACATGTCTTTGCTGTAGTTAGTACTATTACATTATTTTTAGGCATGTTGCCAATGTATATTAAAGGTTATAAGAACCCAATTGTTGCTCATTTGGCCTGGATGTATTGGTCTGTTATTGGGCTTTACTGTGCTTTCACTGCCGAAATTTTCACAAGAATTCCAATACTATTAAACATTGAGAACAATTATGGTATTTTTTATGGATTAGTGTTTCTCTCAGCTGGATTGGTTGGTATGATTGGAAGTCGTTATTTTAAAACAAAGAAGAAGATTTGGGAGGCGCAATTTGGATCTTAATTATAAAAATTTTTAGTATTTGCTGATGTTGTTAAAATTTATAATACAGGTATTTATTCGTTAAATCCATCTTTTATGCATCATTCATAAGTGTTAGAACTGACTCCTATAGTTAAAAACATGTGTAACGCTAAATTCCTTGTACAAGTTTTCAAATAGTTTTAATCAAAACTATTGCACTAATTAACTACATTTGCACTCGCAAAAATAATTATACATGAAAGCTGGAATTGTAGGATTACCAAACGTAGGAAAATCAACCTTATTTAACTGTTTATCTAATGCTAAGGCGCAGAGCGCAAACTTTCCGTTTTGTACCATAGAGCCTAATATTGGAGTGGTAAATGTACCAGATCCAAGATTGTCTAAACTTGAAGAACTCGTTAATCCTGAAAAAGTGATTCCTGCAACGGTAGAAATCGTAGATATTGCTGGTTTAGTAAAAGGGGCGAGTAAAGGAGAGGGCTTAGGTAATCAGTTCTTAGCTAATATTAGAGAAACCGATGCCATTCTGCATGTGTTACGCTGTTTTGATAACGACAACATTGTACACGTTGATGGTTCTATAGATCCAATTAGAGATAAAGAAACCATAGATATGGAGTTGCAGTTAAAAGACTTAGAAACTGCAGAAAAGAAATTAGATAAAGTAAAGCGTGCCGCTAAAACGGGTAATAAAGAGGCTCAGAAAGAAGAAGCAGTGCTTATAAAAATAAAAGAAGGCTTAGAAGCAGGGACTTCAGTTAGAGCTTTAGAATTTTCTGAAGAAGACTATGAAGACTTTGTAAAGCCGTCTCAGTTTATTACAGACAAACCAGTGATGTATGTGTGTAATGTCGATGAAGGTGCTGCTACTACAGGCAATGCCTATGTAGAAAAAGTAAAAGACACTGTAAAAGATGAAAATGCAGAAGTTTTAGTTTTAGCCGTAGGTACAGAAGCCGATATAAATGAATTAGACGATTACGAAGAGCGCCAGATGTTTTTGCAAGATATTGGTTTAGATGAGCCTGGTTCGGCAAAATTAATTCGTTCGGCTTATAAACTTTTAAATCAGCAAACCTATTTTACAGCTGGTGTTAAAGAAGTAAGAGCATGGACGGTAAATGTTGGTGCCACTGCACCACAAGCTGCAGGTGTAATTCATACCGATTTCGAAAAAGGGTTTATTAGAGCAGAAGTTATAGCCTACAACGATTATGTGCAATACGGTAGTGAGGCTAAAGTAAAAGAAGCTGGTAAAATGCGTGTAGAAGGAAAGAACTATATTGTTAAGGATGGAGATGTAATGCATTTCTTGTTTAACGTATAAAGAATTCCTGCGTAGGCAGGAATTTAAAATTCCAAAAAAACAAAATCAAGGCTCCAGTTATTTCTTCATTTCGAAGTTGGCTTTTTTTTCAGCTTTGTCAATCTCTTTTTTATGAAAAACTGGTAATAGGTAGATTGCTACGTCCTTTGTCTTTACAATCACAATTCGATTAGAAGTTGTAATAACTTGTTAATTACTTTACAAAAACCATATTTCATTTTTTAGGTTATAGTATTATATTAGCGTTTCATCAAAAATTTGGTCCTAAATTCTATGGCAGAACAGTCTAACTATACTGAAGATAATATACGTTCACTCGATTGGAAAGAACATATCCGAATGCGACCTGGTATGTATATCGGTAAGTTAGGTGATGGGTCATCTCCAGATGATGGTATATACATACTTTTAAAAGAAGTTCTCGATAATTCTATTGACGAATTTGTAATGGGAGCTGGCAAAACCATAGAAATTTCTATACAAGGTGAGCGCGTTATAGTGCGCGATTATGGTCGTGGTATTCCATTGGGTAAGGTGGTGGATGTTGTGTCTAAGATGAATACTGGTGGTAAGTACGACTCTAAAGCTTTTAAAAAGTCGGTAGGTTTAAATGGTGTTGGTACAAAAGCGGTAAACGCATTATCCTCGTATTTTAGAGTAGAATCTACCAGAGATGGTAAATCGGCTTCGGCTGAATTTGAGCAAGGTAATCTTACAGATAAAGAAATGCTCGATGATACCTCACGACGAAAAGGTACTAAAGTGTCATTTATACCTGATAATGTCATTTTTAAAAATTACAAATACCGTAGTGAGTATGTTGTAAAAATGCTTAAAAACTATGTGTACTTAAACCCAGGTTTAACCATAGTTTTTAATGGTGAAAAGTACTATAGCGAAAATGGTTTAAAAGATTTATTGTCGGAGACCATTAACGAAACGGATTTACTTTATCCTATTATTCATTTACGTGGAGATGATATTGAAGTGGCTTTAACACACAGTAAAACTCAGTATAGCGAAGAATACCATTCTTTTGTTAATGGCCAGAACACCACGCAAGGAGGAACACATTTAGCAGCATTTAGAGAGGCGCTGGTTAAAACGATCCGCGAGTTTTATGGTAAATCATACGAAGCATCAGATATTAGAAAATCAGTAGTCTCCGCAATTGCTATAAAAGTGATGGAGCCTGTGTTTGAAAGTCAGACAAAAACCAAATTAGGGTCTACGGATATGGGAGGCGACTTACCAACGGTTAGAACTTATATAAATGACTTTGTAAAAACGCAACTGGATAATTTTCTACACAAAAATCCTGATACAGCAGAAAAGATTCAACGAAAAATACTTCAGGCAGAACGTGAACGAAAGGAGCTTTCTGGTATAAGAAAATTAGCCAAAGACAGAGCTAAAAAAGCAAGTCTTCATAATAAGAAATTAAGAGATTGTCGGGTTCATTTTGGTGATACTAAAAACGAAAGAAATTTAGAAACCACCTTGTTCATTACTGAGGGAGATTCGGCTTCTGGTAGCATTACTAAATCTCGGGATGTCAACACACAAGCGGTATTTAGTCTAAAGGGTAAACCGTTAAATTGCTATGGACTGAGTAAAAAGATTGTTTACGAAAATGAAGAATTTAACCTGTTGCAAGCCGCTTTAAATATCGAAGAATCTTTAGAGGATCTAAGATATAATAACGTAGTGATAGCAACGGATGCTGATGTTGATGGGATGCACATTCGTTTGTTGTTAATTACATTTTTTCTACAATTTTTTCCGGAAGTAATTAAAGAAGGGCATTTGTATATTCTGCAGACGCCACTATTCAGGGTAAGAAACAAAAAAGAGACCATATATTGTTATTCTGAAGAAGAGCGCGTTGCTGCGATAGAAAAATTAAAGCCTAAGCCAGAGATTACACGATTTAAAGGATTGGGTGAAATATCGCCAGATGAATTTGTTCATTTTATAGGAGAAGATATTAGGCTCGATCCTGTTATGTTAGATAAGGATATGTCTATTGAAGAACTCTTATCTTTTTATATGGGAAAAAACACGCCAACACGACAAGAGTTTATTATAGATAATCTTAAGGTAGAACTAGATGTTGTTGAGTAAAACTAGTGCTTGTCATTCCGCACTTACTGCGGAATCCACAATGTAATATTAAAATAGAATAGATTCCTGCCGAAGTTTATCATAAACGATAGTCCAAATGCAGGAATGACAAAGAAGAGCATGAGCGAAGAAAATCAAGAATTAGAACATACAAATAACGAGCAAAACCAAGAACCTCAGGAAACGATTACGAAAGTAACCGGAATGTATAAGGACTGGTTCTTAGATTATGCCTCATATGTAATATTAGAACGTGCTGTACCTGCGATAGAAGATGGTTTTAAACCTGTACAACGTCGTATAATGCACTCAATGAAAGATTTAGACGATGGGCGTTACAATAAGGTAGCGAACATAGTTGGGCACACCATGCAATACCATCCGCACGGAGATGCAAGTATAGCAGATGCAATGGTGCAGATTGGTCAGAAAGACTTGTTGATTGATACTCAGGGAAACTGGGGAAATATCTTAACAGGTGATAGAGCAGCAGCCTCTCGATATATCGAAGCACGACTATCTAAATTTGCTTTAGATGTTGTCTATAATCCTAAAATAACAGAATGGCAGGCTTCATATGATGGCAGACGTAAAGAGCCGATAAATTTACCAGTAATGTTTCCTTTATTGTTGGCTCAAGGAGGAGAAGGTATTGCAGTAGGACTTTCAACCAAAATATTACCTCATAATTTTATAGAATTGATAGAGGCTTCTGTGAAACACCTAAAGGGGAAACGTTTTACACTGTTGCCTGATTTTCCAACTGCTGGTATTGCCGATTTTACTAACTATAATGATGGTTTAAGAGGTGGTAAGGTGCGTGTAAGAGCTAAGATTGCTCAGCATGATAAAAACACTCTTGCCATAACTGAGATTCCGTTTGGCACTACAACTTCTTCGTTAATAGACTCAATCTTAAAAGCCAATGATAAAGGTAAAATTAAGATTAAAAAGATTGAGGATAATACAGCTGCAGAAGTTGAAATATTAATTCATTTGCCATCTGGTTTATCACCAGACAAAACTATTGATGCCTTATATGCCTTCACTAACTGTGAGACTTCAATTTCACCTTTAGGCTGTGTTATTGAAGATAACAAGCCCTTTTTTGTTGGTGTTACAGAAATGCTACGACGCTCTACAGATAATACGGTTCAGCTTTTAAAACAAGAGTTAGAAATTAGATTGTCTGAATTTGAAGAACAATGGCATTTCGCATCTCTTGAACGTATTTTTATTGAGAACAGAATTTACCGTGATATTGAAGAAGAAGAAACCTGGGAAGGAGTTATATGCGCTATCGATAAAGGGTTGCAACCACATATTAAGCATTTAAAACGCAAGGTTACTACAGAGGATATTACACGGTTAACTGAGATTAGAATTAAACGTATTTCAAAATTTGATATTGATAAAGCGCAACAAAAAATTGATGCACTAGAAGATCAGATTGCTGAAGTAAAGCACCATCTGGCAAACCTAATTGACTATGCTATTGCTTATTTTGAAAGACTTAAAAAGGAATATGGCGAAGGTAAAGAGCGTAAAACCGAGATTAGAATATTTGACGATGTAGATGCTACTAAAGTAGTTATCCGTAACACTAAGTTATATGTAAACAGAGAGGAAGGTTTTATTGGAACAGCTTTGAAACGAGACGAGTATGTTTGTGACTGTAGCGATATAGACGACATTATTGTGTTTACCAAAGAAGGTAAAATGATGGTGACCAAAGTCGATTCAAAGACATTTATTGGTAAGAATATCATACACGTCGCTGTATTCAAGAAAAAAGATAAACGTACTATTTATAATATGATTTATCGTGATGGTAGAGGAGGACCTTCTTTTGTCAAGCGCTTTGCTGTCACAAGTATGACCAGAGATAGGGAGTACGATCTAACCAATGGTAATAAAGGCTCTTTAATGTGGTATTTCTCTGCTAATCCTAATGGAGAGGCAGAAGTGGTGACAATTATGTTGCGACAGGTCGGAAGCATTAAAAAATTAAAATGGGATCTGGATTTTGCCGATATCTTAATTAAGGGCAGAACGTCTAAAGGTAATTTAGTGACTAAATATGCTATAAAACGCGTAGAGCTAAAGGAAAAAGGTGTTTCTACTCTAAAGCCACGTAAGATTTGGTTCGACGATGCAGTGCAGCGCCTCAATGTAGATGAGCGAGGAGAGTTAATAGGTGAGTTTAGAGGCGAAGATCGTTTATTAATTATAACACAGTCTGGACTAGTAAAAACGATTATTCCGGAATTGACAACACATTTTGAAAGTGATATGATTGTGCTGGAAAAATGGATTCCTAAGAAGCCAATTTCTGCAATTTACTTCGATGGGGAAAAGGAACGTTATTATGTAAAACGGTTTTTAATCGAGCAAGAAGGGAAAGAAGAGTCTTTTATATCAGATCACTCAGCATCCCAATTAGAGATTGTTTCTACAGATTGGAGACCTATGGCAGAGGTAGAATTCACTAAAGAACGTGGTAAAGACCGTAAGCCAAACATGACAGTTAATCTTGAAGAATTCATTGCGATAAAAGGTATTAATGCTCTTGGAAATCAATTAACTAAAGATAAAGTAAATCAAATAAGTTTATTGTCTCCATTGCCTTATGAAGCGCCTGAAACTATTCCTGCTGATGAAATAGAAGTGGTTGATGAGGAAACGCTTTCAAAGGCTGATGATCAAGAAGGAAATAAAGAAAACTCAGGGGGAAAAGAAATAAGCACAGATAAAACCGATGCGACGGACCCAGATGGTAATGGGCAAGCGACTTTGTTTTAAAATAATAAATGAGCATATTTTTCAAGCAATAGTTTAGAAAAAGATTCTGCACCTTTTTGTGACATATGTGTGGCATCTTTCCACAGAGAATTATCTGAATTATTTTTATATAGATTTGAAAAATCTTTATAGTTTAATCCTAAATCTAACATTTTATCAGCGAGGATTTTATTGTCAACACTACAATCGTCATTAAAAATTGGAGAGGTTATAAAAATAAATCTTTTGTTTGGATTTTTTTTAACAAAGATTGCTATCGATTTCAAATAGCCTAAAGCGATTTCATTTATCTTGTGATTTTCTTTGCATTCAACTTGGTCTCTATAATTTGATAGGAAGGCGTCTCGCATTGATTTTTGGTCATTGCTCACGGTGATCGGATCATAGCCATCATAAGCTATATAATCATAGCTTGGTTTAAAGTAATTCTTGAGAATACCAATAGCATTTCCGTTATAGCTAATTGAATAATAAAACTTTTGTAATACAGAAAGTTGGCCAGATTCATCTAAAGCTTTAGTTATCGTGAGATTTCTATTGTATTTGGCTTTTAATCCTCTAATATCAGAACCATCGTAGTCAGCGTCAAAAAGATTTTTAGTGTCAATATGAACCAGAACTAATTGCTTCTTAGTTTTAGATAAGGTATTAATAAGGGTGCTGTTATAGGCAATACCTATGCCGTCTATACCCATGTTGTAACTATTGTTGTTAAACAATTTCACATCTATATGCCGATTGGCTCTAGAATTTCCAAAAACCAAGACTTCCGCAGAGTCTTTTATAGATAAAAAGTGATTTAACTTCCCAATAGCTTGTCCGGTCATGACTTTATCGCTTATCTTATTCAGACTATAAAAAACTAATTTATCTAAGCCATAGCTGATTAATAGAATTAGCACAATAATTTTTAAGAACTTCTTTGTGATTTCTGAATTCATAGTCTAAAATTGAAAATAAATAAAGTTTTCCGTTGAGGAATAAAACAGACAAAGCATTATTATAACTACGGAAACAATAACAGAAAGCTTTAGGGTGCTATAACGCGTACCATAATTCTCTAACGGAACATTTGACTTGAAAACTTTTAAATCAATTAAGACACCAATCGAAAGTAATAATAAGGCATTAACGAATGAGTTAATGTCACCTATAAAAAGTGAATCATAATTAAAGCTAAAGATTTCTAATATTATTTTAGAGGCTGATGAAAAATCTGCTGCTCTAAAGAAAATCCATGCAATAAGGACAATGATAAAAGTATAGATATAACCAAATGCATTAAAAGTTTTAATTTTTAATGCTGAAAATGTGAACTTTTCAAAACTTAAGAAGAGTCCATGAATACCTCCCCATATCACGAAGTTCCAAGAACTTCCATGCCAAAGTCCACCTATTAACATTGTGAGCAGAAGATTTCTATACGTGATAATTATGCCTTTTCTGTTGCCACCAAGTGAAATGTATAAATAATCTCTTAGCCAGAATGAAAGGGACATATGCCATCGTCTCCAAAATTCGGTTAAAGTTTTAGAAAAGTATGGGAAATTAAAATTTCGATTAAAATTAAAACCAAATAGTTTAGCGCTACCTATGGCAATATCGGAATAGCCGGAAAAATCAAAATAAATCTGAAATGCGTAAAATATCGTGGCTACCAACAGTGTAGAGCCATTATGGATATCATAGTTGGCGTACACGGAGTCGACGTAAACACCTAGATTATCGGCAATAGCAACTTTCCTTAAAAGCCCGATAAAGATTTGAAAAATACCGGTTTTTATTAAGTTAGTATCTAATTTCCTTTTGTTTTCAATTTGAGGAATAAGGTTAGAGGCTCGCTCTATTGGTCCTGCAACTAGTTGTGGAAATAAACTTACAAATGTAAAAAAACCAATGATATCGCGACTAGCCTTGATTTGACCTCGATAAATGTCAATACTGTAGCTTAAGGTTTGGAAGGTGTAGAAGCTTATACCAACTGGTAAAATGATGTTTAAGGTCAGGTCGTTAACTTCCCAACCCAAAACAGACATGGAGCTAGCAAACGAATCGGCAAAGAAATTATAATATTTAAATACCCCTAAAAGCCCTAAATTAGAACAGAGACTAACTAACAACCAACGTTTTTTCCTGTTCTCGCTAATAGCCTCTTCAATCTTCATTCCAACAAAATAATCTAGAAATGAGCTAAACACTATTAAGGATAAGAATCGATAATCCCACCAGCCATAGAATATATAACTGGAAATAAGCAATAGAATGTTTTGGTTCTTATAATTGTTATTAAGTAACCAATAAAGAATAAAGACTATAGGTAAGAAGATAAGATATTCTATCGAGTTAAAGAGCATTAAATGAGTCTTTTATGGATCTGGGTTCATTTTAAACACATGCTAATTGTTTTGTAATATAAAAAAACGATTATTTTTTTACCTAAAAGGCATTATATTTTAGTTGAGTGGATTAAAATAACGTTCTATAGCTTTATTTGTATATTTATAATTGAGGCTTAGTATTCTTTGTTCTGTAATTTAAAAACTCTACAAAAAGTGAAAATGCAATAGCAAAATATAGATACCCTTTTGGAATTGCGCCAACTGAATTGCCAAAAAACTCAGTATGCGAGAGATGAGCTGCTTCTGTTATAAGCATAAATCCAATTAAAATTAAAAAAGCGAGCCCTAAAAT
>JABDKL010000117.1 GCA_013002225.1 Winogradskyella sp. | reverse complement strand
GTGATGAGGACATCACTGAGATCTTCGAATCCGACGGACTCATAGGCGTCTTGATGCATGAGGGCAGGATGCCAGGAAAGATCTACAAGAAAACCATACGGAATACGCCAGACGATAAAAAACCACTCCTGCAAATACAATTGTTCTTGACCAATGTGTATCATATCGTCCAGGTCATAGAGCAGAAGTTGATGCATGATGGCTGGAAGCTGATCACACTGGGAAGCGACATGGACGGACTCATCGATCCCTTTGATGACTATAATGATTCTGGCACGCTGATGAAATTCAGGAACGATATGTATACCTATCTAGATACCTACGCTGAGCAAGAACCTGGTTATCGGATAAAGAACATATATGCCAATACGGATGGCTCGGTAGAGTTCACGGAAGCAGAGATCAGGATGTTGCATCATGGCAGAACGGTTTCGGAGGTGGTGAATGGGATGTTCTATAAACACTCGGAGACATTCTTGAGCAAGTATTTCACGACGGAATATTTACATGGCCCTGGCACCCAGCCATTGATCACTTGAGTAGGGAACACTACTGAGCATGTGCTTGTCAACGATTTCCAAACACTCCTATTGTCACTTCGAGTATCCCGACCATAAGCGTCAGGATTGCCTGCCTGCCGTAGGTAGGTATCGAAATGCTTTCAAGTTACTAGCAAGCATGAGCACCAAATACCATAGCACATTGAGTGATCCCGAGACTTCGGGATTTTATCGAAATGTGTACGTAAATTACTATTAAAACTGATTTTGGTCATGTTTTAATTGCCAATGTGGTGTAATTTTATGGTATTATCAAGACACCAACCGTTGCTAGATTCTTGATTCCACTATCATAATTACAAAGACAAGAAAAAGGGGCTTTTTTCCCTTTTTTAGAGGGCTTGTTTTTTATGACTTGATTTTGAATTAGATTAGTGCTTATATAATATAAATATACGCACGAGTGTGTTTATCCAGATGTTGTATTGCATTAAAAACCAATGACTGAATTCCAAATAAATGATCCAAGTTTAGAGTCTCAATGGAGAGCCTTAATTCTGTTTGGGAAAAATTCAGCCACTTACAAATTTGCATTCGCAAAAAGTCTTTTAGAACTTATTGAAAAGGAAACAACTTCAATTTCACTAAAAGAATTAGCCAAACCTTTTTCGAGAAATATAACGGAACATCTTAAGCAAAGTGACAAACAAGGAAATTCAAACTCTAGTAAGTTTTTGAACTTCTGCAGAAACTTCAACAAAGGAATAATTGATGAGTCTCAACTTTGGCTACAAACCGAAAAGTTAGGTTTTGTTAATGTAGTTGACGCTTTCCAAAATGTTAATGGCGGGCAAATTCCAAACCTATTTTACGAGAAGCACTACTCCAAAGGAAACAAACGAATTGTCATCACCGATGACTTACTTAAACTTAAAGAAAGTTTCCACTTTCAAAACTTTGAAAATGAAACTGAAGCTAGATGGAAGCTAGTTGAAACGGCATGGAACCTAAAAATAAACCCTAATCTTCTTGAAGTAAAGTATGATGAAGCTTCCTCTCTTTTCTTTCTAGAAAATGATTTTATGAAAAGGTTTGACATAACCTCAGTAAGAGATTCACTAAACGGATATCAAAAAGGAAAATGCTTTTATAGTTTCATGGACATTTCAATAATTCAAGGAAGTTCGGACATATGCCATGTAGACCATTTTCTTCCACATGTAAATAAGCAAACCCACGCTAGCAATGGCGCAAATATCAATGGTGTTTGGAATTTAGTGTTAGCCCATTCATCCATGAATAGCACTAAGGAAAAAGGAGCAAAAGTCCCAGAGCGCAAATATTTGAATCGACTATTTAATCGTAATGAATTTTATATCAGTAGTAAGCACCCTTTAGCCGAAACGATAATTAATCAAACTGGAAGAACAAAAGAATTAAGACGTGCTTTTTTAGAAAAACAATATAATCTAGCACTAGAAAATTCAATTGTAACTTGGACACCAAGTGAAGAACTTGAAGGAACTTTTTAATGAGCATATTTTTAAAAATATCAGAAGACAATAAGATATATTCAGGAGAATACTTCTTCATGATTTATGATGGTTACCCCGTATCTCCAGGGCATATTCTTATAATATCTAATTCAGAAAAGCTTGACTTTTTCTCGCTAAATAAAGAAGAACAGAATGAATTGAGTTCATTAATAGAAGTAGCTAAGGGAATAATTGAAAAAGATCATAAACCAGATGGTTTTAACATAGGAATGAATTGCGGAGAAGCAGCAGGACAAACCGAAATGCACTTTCACTGTCATGTCATTCCAAGATATTTCGGAGACATGGAAAATCCCCAAGGAGGAATTAGACATTGTATCAAAGACAAAGGATATTATTAAAAAAAACGCAATATAACAATGTGTTTAGTGCATAGCACCCTGCGGGATGCTACGACACCATACACGGAACGTTATGATCAATAAAAATAAAAGATGAAAATACAGTTAACATTAGTTTTCAGTTTACTCTTTCTTGGGATGGCTTATGGCCAAAATAAACTTAAGGTAATTGACATTGCTTTTGGCGAATATGCATTGCTTTCGAACATTACATATTCAGCCCAATTCATAGATAATAATGAGCCTCATCGGGTTTTCAACTACGTCAGTAGTGAAAGTAAAATTGAGTATGATAGTCTGCAGAGTATTTGTAATGAGGTATCGAAATTTAAACGTAAGAGTCCACAATCATTTCCAGCAATGATGCTACAAGAGAATAATACATTAGATACAATGTATTATGAAAGGCACTACTACATTTTAGAAAACAACGAAATTAAATTTATAGCACAATTAATTTTAAAATTTCAAAAAGATGGGAGTAACTCTGAAATTATTGATATCGAATTTTACAATTCAGACACCTACTTAAACAGAAGATCTGAGATCAAGTCATTTCATGACAAAATTTGGCATAAAAAAGTATCAAATTTTAAACCAACTAACAAGGTTAGGTTTGAGTCTCAAGTAAACTACTCCTCAAACCAAAAAATAAGTCGAAATTTAAACACCTCATATGAAAATAATATTGAAGGATTTGGATTCAACTATAATACGGATCAATGGAGGTTAAGTAATAAGCAAAATGATAATATCAACGAATTGACAAAAGTATTCGGTTCAAAATACCAGACCTTAGATATCCTGAGAAACGATAAAAATATTATAGAAATTGGTAAAGCCGAAAGTGGAACGATTATTCAAAATATTAATCATCTCAAATTTTGGATTAAAAACCTATACAAATATGAAGCTAATAACTTATTTCAAATAGATTCAATTGGGTTGAGAGGAAAGGATAAAGTTATAACTGAACTTAAAATTAATTCAAGTGATGAAGAATCAACAATCAATCAAATACTTATATCTGTACATCCTTATATTTATATTGTGAGCATAAAGACTTCCAAAAACTACATTATGAAGTCAAAGGAATTTGACTTAATTGCAAATAGTGTCATATACAAATGAAATACTGATCATAACAATTGCTGATCACAGCATATTTTCTGCCGCAGGCGCAACACAGAAAAAAACGCTGGATAGCTGTACCGTTATGGCTTATTAAAAATATCAAATTAAATAAATATAATCTTATGAAAAATATGACATTAGGTTTTTTTCTTATTGCTATGTTATTAAATATCAAAGCAGAATCACAACAGTATAATTTTAAAATGGCCAACTCAAGTGGCTTAAATGGAATCACTAATTTATATGATGGCACATATAGTGGAATTGGATGGACTGGTGGACAAGAACGTTATGTAGAAATGAAGGTTATCACCGAACAATGTGCATTGAAAGGTGGTACAAACAGTGTATCTGCTCAACACAGAAATGGCAATACAGCGTTCAGACAAAAAATGTATGTCAGATTTGATTTGTATTTTAAAAAGAAGAAAAGAGGAGATTTTGAGACCTATTATTATGAAGGTTATTTTTATAATTTTCAAAAATATATCGAATTCCATTTTGGAAAAGCCTATACTAAAGAAAGTTATAAAAGAAAGAGCATTTTAAATCTGGATGAAAAAGTAACATTATTTGTAGATGGGGAAAATTTAGTTCTTAAAGATAAAGTTCATTTTTTCAGGGAGTTAAACTTTATTAACAAAAGAAAATTCGAAAGAAATGAAATATTCGATTTAATAATTAAATCCATTAAGTCCAATTGCAGCACAAAAGGTGGCATGAATGTCTATAAATATATTGATGTATATGACCTAAAGCTATATGCAATATTTAATGATGATTTTTCTAAAATTACAGCATTACTGTGTGACAGTAAGGAACTTAGAGATGTGAAAACACAATACATTGAAGTTGAACAACTTTACAGGTATGATCAAAAACTGGAAAATGCTATCAAAAATGGAAGTCGAAATGAAAGTGTTTTCCAATATTATCCGGAGAAGTTAGAGTATGATATATATCTTTGGAAATGGGGTGAACCTTTACAAGAGAAAAGGAGATTACATTCTATAGCTATGGTAAGAAATGATGAGCAATTCGGCAATCTAAAAAGAGAATATACATTCCCGATTTTTTGGAGCGAAAATTATAATGTAGATAAATTTAAATATAGTACACCCAAACCAACAATTAATTATAAGGATGTTGAATTGGGCGGGTGGGTAATATTGAAAAAAGAAAAAGAATATCAAATAGAGCAAGAAAAAATTAGACTTCGAAGATGGATTAAAAATAATGATAAGATTATTGATTTAATTTTAGAAGAAGGTGGAAGTGAAACTGTTCAAATCCCAATCAATAACAAACTTTTGATGAATCTTCATAACGGAGAGTTTGACCCTGCCGTTGAGTTAGACGGGAAGGAGTATATACTTGATGGAAGCTTTAGTTCAAGATTAGTATATATGCAAATATTTTATGCTTATGCTAAAGCGTATTCTGATATTTGCGGGTATTCTAATAGAGACAATTTAGTTAAAGTGCGAACCAAGTATGACATTGTTGAGACGGAAGGCTTAGTAGAGACGTCGCGATCAGAGGGTAAAATCAATGAATATTTCATTCAAGCAGAATATGTTGATTTTTTCAAGGATGCAGAAGAATCCATTGTTACTAGTCCAGTTGCTTTCATTTGGGGCGGCAGAGGTAAGCTAATAGAAGACAGTTACGATAGTTTTTACGATTTAATGAATTCAAACAACTGTAATTCTCCAGAGATTAAAAATATTGGATTAAATGCCTTTTTATTTGCTAAAATTTCTGCGTCTCATCAAACATTATCAGAACTTAGATAAAAGTATAATATTGTCAATATGCAAAATCAAATAATTTCACTTAGTTTATTTATCATTTTATTCGGCACAGAATTGAACTCCCAAAATGTTTATTGGTCTCATAGTCTTAGAAGTAGCGATGATCACAGTTATGAAATACTTGACATTGCTATTGATAGTCAACTTAACGTTTACACAGTTGGCTATTTTGAAGAAGATTTGGTATTTAGTTTTATAGATGGACAAGATACTATTATGAGTTTTGGCAACCAAGATGTTTTTATTTCTAAACATGATTCTCTTGGTTATTTATTATGGGTTAATCAAATTGGCGGAGGAAGTGATGATAAAGCAAGAAGAATAATTGTTTCAGACATGAACAAAATATATGTTGGAGGGCATTTCACAGGAGGTGCTATTTTCGTTGATGCTGACAGCGAAACAGAAATTGAGGGAGGTAATAAATCAGGTTTCATAGTTGAAATTTCTGCAAGTGGTAATTTTAATTGGATTTCTACAGTAGATGATCTTAGTAATTTGGATGGTCCTTATGAAATTGAAATTACCGCACTTGAACAAGACTCTAAAAATCTTTATGTTGGAGGATGGTATAGAGGCGAGGTTGACTTTGATATTGGGCCAGGTGAATACATTGGTAATTCTGGTTCTAGCAGTAATTTTTCAAGAAATACATTTGTAAAAAAATTATCTAAAAACGGTTCTCAAAAATTTACTAGGTCAATTGGTGATTGGACCGATTTGGTATGTTATGGAATAGGATTAGATTCATTGTCAAATATATATTATGGAGGAATATTTTCGGATAACCCAGATTTTAATGCAGGAGTTGATATTGACACTATTTCTTCGAAAGGTGCCTCTGACTGTTTTATACAAAAATTGGATTCAATTGGAAACTACATTTGGACTAAAACTTGGGGCGGAGAGCATGCTGAATTTATAACAAATATTGAAGTAGATAAACATGGTAACATATTTTCACTTGGCTATTTTCAATTCGAAGGAGAAGTTATGCCCGGAGTTGAAACCTTAAGTCTTGATGCAATTGGAACTGGTTTTGATATATACCTAAGTAAGTTGGATTCTCAAGGAGAATTTAATTGGGTAAATCAAATTGGGGATAATGGATCGGAATATGCAGAGGGCCTTTCATTAGATTATCACGGAAACATATATTTAACTGGTCGCTTTGGGAGTCAAGAATTGGCATTCACCTCATCTACAAATGAGACTTGCATATTAGAAGGTCAAAATCATACTAGCCTATTGGTCGCAGGATTTAATCAAATGGGGGATTTTATATGGGGTACAACCAATGACAACCATTATGCAGACCCAAATATAAATGAATCGAATATCTATGGTGCTAATATTAGCACTGATGTTAATGGAGATGTTTATGTTGTAGGTGATTATAATCGAACTGTTGATCTTGATGCTTCAATAGGTCAAAGTATTTTGGTAGCAGATAATGTCGATGGATTCATTGTTAAATTCCACCCTATAAAAGAGCTACTATCAGATATCGAAAACCATGAATTATATTCAAATTTCTCCATTTATCCAAATCCTTCAAATGGTAATGTATCCATAATAAATAAATCAAAAGTTGATAAGTTGAACTATATTATTTTAGATATTAATGGAAGAGTTATTAAAAAATCTATATTGAATACAAATACAAAAATTGATCTAGATGTTTCTTCTGGAATTTATTTTGTTCAATTCTATAATAAGGATAGGCGTTTCACAAAAAAAATAATTATACATTAATGATAAAATTTTAAATTTTCAATAAGTTGAAGGACTATTAAATGTATATGGAATTCCATTTTATTTAAAAGAGGTATGGTAAATTGACTTATTACATTAATATATGTGCCAATATTATTGGGTTAAATTCCAATGAATAACAAGCCATAACAAGCGATGATCATGTCAGATTGGCTATCGCCAAATCCGCCAGATATCGCCGATCCGTTATAGTGCATTTCCCGCCTTTTGGTTTTGTTTTTTCAATTTGGCAGAGGTTGGGAGAAGATTCTACCTTAATTTGAATAATTGAAAAAGCTGATTGAAATCATGGCTATTCTCCCGTTGACTTTGGCATCGGATCGTTTATCAGTCATCGATAAAATTGGTA
>JABDKL010000097.1 GCA_013002225.1 Winogradskyella sp. | reverse complement strand
TACGTCAAAGACATGAATTTTACTCATGTAGAATTGATGCCAGTCATGGAATTTCCATACGACCCTTCTTGGGGCTATCAGATTACTGGTTATTTCGCACCAACATCACGATTTGGTTATCCTGAAGAGTTTAAGCTATTGGTGGATAAGTTTCATCAAAATGATATTGGCGTTATATTGGATTGGGTGCCGTCTCATTTTCCGGAAGATGTACATGGTTTAGGCTATTTTGATGGATCTGCGCTATATGAACATCCGGACAGGCGAAAAGGTTATCATCAGGACTGGAAAAGCTTAATTTTCAATTACGGACGAAACGAGGTAAAATCGTTTCTTATAAGTAATGCTATTTTTTGGTTAGACCAATTTCATGCAGATGGCTTCAGAGTGGATGCAGTCGCTTCAATGTTATTTTTAGACTATAGTAGAGAAGAAGGACAATGGGAACCAAACCAATTTGGTGGAAGAGAAAATTTGGAGGCTATAGCTTTTTTAAAAGAAATGAATGAGGCCGTTTATTCTGCCTTTCCGGATGTACAAACGATTGCAGAAGAATCTACTGCATTTCCGATGGTCTCTAAACCAACATTTTTAGGGGGTTTGGGTTTTGGTATGAAATGGATGATGGGCTGGATGCACGATACATTAGATTATTTTAAAAAAGAAACTATATATAGAAAATATCACCAAAATGACCTGACATTTTCCATGACCTATGCATTCACCGAAAATTTTATGCTCCCTTTAAGTCATGACGAAGTGGTGTATGGTAAAAGTTCTATCTTGGGTAAAATGCCAGGTGATGAGTGGCAGCGTTTTGCCAACTTAAGAGTACTTTATAGTTATATGTTTACACACCCTGGTGGTAATTTGTTGTTTCAAGGCTCGGAGTTTGGCCAAAGTAACGAATGGAATTTTAAGACAAGTTTAGATTGGCATTTATTAAATTATAAGCCACATAAGGGCATACAACAACTAATTAAAGATTTAAACGCTCTGTATAAAAAAGAACCTGCACTATACGAGAAACAATTTTCACATGAAGGCTTTGAATGGATAGATCATGGAGATTACAAAAACTCAGTTTTTACCTATATTAGAAAAGGAAATAAAGAAACAGATGACCTTATTATTGCTTGTAATATGACACCGTCTCCACAGGAAAAATACAAAATTGGAGCACCTCGTAAAGGAAAGTTAAAGGAAATATTTAATAGTGACTTGAAAAAATATTACGGAACAGGTAGTTATAAAAATAGAGCTAAATCCACAAAAGCAAAGCCATGGAACTATAGAGATAATTCTCTGGAAATCAATATTCCTCCTTTAGGAATGGTTGTTTTTAAGTATCAACAATAATATTCTAGATAATTTTACTTTTTTTTATAAATTTATATTTATTACGCTTAAGATTAATTTATAGCTTTTAAAACCTAATTATATGATAAAAAATTACATTCTTTTTTTATGTATTACCTTTTCCTTAGTGTCATTTTCGCAAGAGGTTTTGACATTTAATAACTATGATGGGGCAGGTTCAACAACAAGTATAACGGCAACTACTTCTACTGTTAATGATGATATCACAATTGTATTAGAGGATATAGATATCATAAATAATTTTTACACTGATGGTAGAACCTTTACTTATATCTATGGAGGTTTGGACACATCCTCGGGAAATTACCAAGGTGCACCAGCAGATTTTTTTGACAATTCTAGTCAGCCAATTGCTAATTTAGTGGCCTCAGATACAGATGCTAATGTTGGACCAAATACTTATAGTATTACAATTAATTTAGCTTCTCATTATAGCTCGGTGCCAGATGGAGAGCTTATTTTGGGTTATAATCTTATTTTTAGAAATGAATTCAGTGCAAATGATGGAAATGGAAACAATCAAACATTAGATCTTTATATTGATCTCGTTGATGCCGTTAAGGCCGGGACCTTAAATGTTAGTGAAGTTACAGCTCATAATGTTATAACTGTCTTTCCAAATCCAACAAAATCAAATTGGAATATCGAAGCTGCTAATAATCGTAAAATTACTTCGGTAAACGTTTTTGATGTATTAGGTAATCGAGTGCTTTCAATGTCAAATCTAACTAATAAAGTAGAAATTTCTACAAATGATTTGAGCTCTGGAATTTACTTAGCAAGAGTTCATACCGATGCAGGAATAAAAACAATAAAACTAATAAAGGATTAAAATTTTAAATGTTATAATCTATTAACTAAAGGCAACTCAAAATACGAGTTGCCTTTTTTATATTTATAGTGATTTTAAACTGCCAAAACTGACGAAAACGTAATAGTTAGTAACTCATTATAAATACTATACGCTATGCTTTTATTAGTTCTAATTTTTCCGTTTTTTTACGAATCTTTTACCTTAAAATCATTATATGATTGTAAATACAGAATTGGAGCAAAAAGGAAATTTATTTCCTTCTAAAATAATAGAATTTAAAAAGGACGTTGATACCTTATATTTTACAACAGATAATGAAGTAATTCTTCAATTAACCGTTGTTAGAGATAGCGTTTTACGGTTTAGATATACTACCGTTGGTACTTTTGATAATGATTTTTCTTATGCTATTACAAAATATGCAAGTACTGGTTATAACAAATTAGAAATTAATGAAACGCCAGATTGCTATGTTGTAATTACTTCAAAATTACGATGTGAAATATCAAAGGAAAGTTTAAGAGTAGCACTTTTTGATGTAAAAGATGGCGTGCTGATTAATCAAGATGAGATCGGATTTCATTGGGAAGAAAGCTATAAGTACGGTGGTAATATTGTAAAAATGAGCAAAGTGTCTAATGACGGAGAAAGTTATTACGGACTTGGTGACAAACCCAATCATTTAAACTTAAAGGGTAAACGCTATAACAATTGGGTTACAGATTCATATGCTTTTGGTAGAGATACAGATCCAATTTATAAAGCTATACCTTTTTATACGGGTTTACATAGCGGTAAAGCTTATGGTGTGTTTTTTGATAACTCCTTTAGGAGCTCTTTCGATTTTTGCCAGGAAAGGCGTAATGTAACCAGTTTCTGGGCACAAGGTGGAGAAATGAATTATTACTTCATTTACGGGCCAAAAATGAACGATGTGGTAGAGAGTTACACGGATCTAACAGGAAAACCACATCAATTGCCACCAATGTGGGCACTTGGTTTCCATCAGTGTAAATGGAGCTACTACCCGGAAAGTAAAGTTAAAGAAATTGCAGCAACCTTTAGAAAACTGCAAATTCCTTGTGATGCCATTTATCTGGATATAGATTATATGGATGGTTTTCGCTGTTTTACTTGGAATAAGGAATACTTTCCAGATCCAAAACGAATGGTTAAGGAACTCGCAAAAGATGGTTTTAAAACAGTTGCAATTATAGATCCAGGTATTAAAATTGATAAAGAGTATTCAATTTTTAAAGAAGGCTTGGAAAATGACTATTTCTGTAAACGTGCCGATGGTGCCTATATGAAAGGGAAGGTCTGGCCAGGAGAATGTTATTTTCCAGACTTTACCAATCCAGAAGTAAGAGAATGGTGGTCGGGATTATTTAAAGAACTTATCGAAGATATTGGTATTAAGGGCGTTTGGAATGACATGAACGAACCTGCAGTCATGGAAGTACCTAACAAAACGTTTCCAGATGATGTAAGACACGATTATGATGGGAATCCTTGTAGTCATAGAAAAGCACATAATGTCTATGGCATGCAAATGGCAAGAGCTACATACCAGGGCTTAAAAAAGTATTCCTATCCAAAGCGTCCATTTGTGATTACAAGATCAGCCTACTCAGGTACACAGCGTTATACTTCAACCTGGACAGGTGATAATGTGGCGTCTTGGGAACACTTATGGATTGCAAATATCCAGGCGCAACGAATGGCTATGTCTGGTTTTTCGTTTGCAGGTAGCGATATCGGCGGCTTTGCAGAGCAGCCTCAAGGAGAATTGTTTACGCGTTGGATCCAATTAGGTGTTTTTCATCCGTTTTTTAGAGTGCATTCGTCAGGAGATCACGGAGATCAGGAGCCTTGGGCTTTCGATGAAGATGTGACTGCTATCGTCAAAAAATTTATTGAAATAAGATATCAGTTACTTCCATATTTATACACAGCATTTTGGAACTATGTAGATCATGGTACACCACTACTTAAGTCTTTGGTACTTTATGACCAGGATGATGTGCAAACGCATTATAGAACAGATGAATTTATTTTTGGGGAACAAATTTTAGCTTGTCCCGTTTTAGAGCCAAACGCAAAAGGAAGGCGTATGTATTTACCAAAAGGGCGTTGGTATAATTTTTGGACCGACGAGATCATAAAAGGAGGTAAAGAAATGTGGGTAGAGGCAGATATAGATAGCATGCCTATTTATGTTAAAGAAGGGGCTATTATACCAAAATTCCCAATTCAGCAATATGTTGGTGAAAAAGACATTGAAGAAATTACATTAGATGTATACTTCAAAAAAGGAAAAGAAGAAAGTGAATTATACAGTGATGCTAATGACGGTTATGACTATACTAAAGGCCGTTACAGTTTAAGAAATTTTACGTTAACCGGACGATCTAATGATCTAATTATAAATCAATATAAAGAAGGTAAATATATTACGGAATACACCTCGTTTAAAATACAAATTCATGGTTTGCCTTTCGATATTACAGAAATACAGTTAGATAATGAAACCATTACCTTAGAACATTTAAAGGTTAATGGCATTTGCACGTTAGTTGTAGATAAAAATTTTTCTGAGTTACATTTAATAGGAAATAAGCAAAAAAAATAGTGGCTTCTTATTTAGTTTTGAAATTATATGTACAGAATTGATTTTGTATATTTAAAGTAACTAAAATCACAATATTATGAAACTCAAAAAAGGTATAGCTTTACTTATGCTGGTAGCTATAGCAATTGCTTGTAAAACAAATCCTTTTACAGGAAAAAAAACTATAGCCTTAGTATCTAACGACCAATTATTTCCCTCCTCGTTTGCACAGTATAATCAGGTGTTATCAGAAAGCAAGGTCGTAACAGGAACACAGGATTCAGAAATGATAAAGCGCGTAGGTCAACGCATAGCAGTGGCTTCTGAAAGATGGTTAAATGCTAATGGCTACCAAGCTTATTTAGATGATTATAAGTGGGAGTATAAACTCATCGAATCAGAACAAGTAAACGCATGGTGTATGCCAGGTGGAAAAATAGCATTCTACACAGGTATTTTACCTATAGCACAGAACGAAACAGGTGTAGCTGCCATAATGGGTCATGAAGTCGCACACGCATTGGCTAACCATGGGCAACAGCGCATGAGTACCGGATTATTACAACAGGCTGGTGGTGTGGCAGTGGCTGTAGCTGCAGGTAATGAAAGTCCAGAAAAACAACAAATGTGGATGCAGGCCTATGGTATTGGGTCTACTGTTGGCTTTGCCTTGCCATTTAGTAGAAGTCATGAAACCGAAGCCGATAAAATTGGTTTGTATCTCATGGCAGTAGCGGGATATAATCCTGAGGAAGCTGCTGAGTTATGGAAACGAATGAAAGCCAATAGTGGCGGACAGGCACCACCGGAGTTTTTAAGTACGCATCCACACCCTGATACGCGGATAGAAAATTTAAATGCCTTAGTTCCTAAGGCAAAAGCAGAGGCAAAAAAATATGGTGTAACTTCATTTAGACCTGTCAATTAATATTCTGTTACATTATTATTAAGTATTTTAGAAGCTGCTCTTTTAGAGCAGTTTTTTTTATACCAAATTTTATGAGCAATTTGAAAAAAGGAAGTAAAAAGCTTCTTAATGCCTGGGCTTTTTATGACTGGGCAAATTCTGTTTATACATTAACAATAGCGTCGTCCATATTTCCTATATTTTATTCGGCTTTGTTTTTAAGTGAAATAAAGAGAGTTACCGCCTTTGGATTCGAATTTAAAAGTACAGCATTAATAACTTTTGTTACAGCTTTCACCTTTATGGTAGTTGCAGTACTATCTCCAATTTTATCAGGTATTGCAGATTATGTGGGTAATAAAAAGAATTTTATGAAATTCTTTTGCTATGTTGGTTCTGCTGGATGCATTGGATTGTATTGGTTTAGTTTGGATCAGATTCATCTTAGCTTGCTATTTTATTTTATGGGTTTAATTGGGTATTGGGGTAGCTTGGTATTTTACAACTCTTATTTGCCAGATATTGCCTTCGAAGAGCAGCAGGATAGCATTAGTGCCAAAGGGTTTTCTATGGGATATATAGGCAGTGTATTGCTTTTAATAATCAACCTAGTAATGGTAATGAGCCAAGAGGATGGTGCAGATAAAATTCAAATGATGCGGTATTCATTTATAACCGTAGGCCTATGGTGGGCATTATTTAGTCAATATTCATTTTATATACTTCCAAAAGGCGTTTCTAAAGGACATAAAGTCACTAAAGCTGTAATTTTTAACGGTTTTAAAGAATTAAAAGGTGTCTGGCTCCAGTTAAAAGTAAACTTAAGGTTAAAACGTTACTTATATGCTTTTTTTGTTTTTAGTATGGCAGTACAGACTATTATGCTGGTAGCAGTGTATTTTGGTGAGGAAGAAATTAATTGGGGAAGTGATGAAGCCAAAACAACAGGATTAATATCAAGTATTTTGGTAATACAAATTGTTGCAATAATTGGGGCAGTACTTACCTCTAAAGCGTCTGCAAAATTTGGTAATATAAATACCTTAATTGTTGTTAACGCTATTTGGATGTCATTATGCTTTTATGGGTATTTTATAGAAACTCCCATGCAGTTTTATATAACAGCATCTCTTGTTGGTCTGGTAATGGGTGGAATACAGTCTCTTGCAAGATCTACGTATTCTAAATTCTTGCCAGAAACGAAAGACACCACCTCCTATTTTAGTTTTTTTGATGTTGCTGAAAAAATAGGTATTGTAATAGGTATGCTTATTTATGGTTTTATAGATCAAATTACAGGGAGTATGCGTAATTCTATTCTATTTTTATTTGTGTTCTTTTTAATTGGAATTGTACTTTTATTTAGGGTTCCGCGTTTAAACACTAATAATTAATACGTAACTTTACGTAGCTATGATTAAGAACGTACATGTATTGTTTATATGTGTAGTATGCCTTTTGCTCTACAATTGCGACAACGAACCATACGAAGGAGAAATAATACTACCAGATAACGCCTGTGAACTTGCTATGCTAAATGTTTCAGAGGCATTAACTAGTTTTTCGTCTGCTTCTGGAGTTAATTATAATATGCTCTGCCAAGCCTATAAGGACGCCTTACAAAACCAAATTGATATTTGTGGAGATGATGGAAGCTTACAAACACTCATCCAAGATTTAGGAGATTGCATATTAAATACAGAAAATTTGTGTGAAGATGCTGAAGCCGCTACAATTGTAGCTCAGTCTGCTTACGAAAATGCGACAGCAGATAATTTCGAGGACGTTTGCAATAATTATAAAGACGCTTTAGAATACCAAATAACTGTTTGTGGAGATTCTGACTTTTTACAAGATATTATTGTACAATTGGATGATTGTCGACCAGAGTTTGTAGATCTTATAGGGGTTTGGACATTAGTAGGATGGAATACAGATATGGCTAGAGACATTAATAATGATGGCATAGTTACAAATAATTATCTTGAAGAAATAGATTGTTATACCAATGAAACTATTGAATTTAATGCGAATGGTACAGGTGCATTTTACTATAGATCAGAAGCTCAAATAACTTACACTCCAAATAGCGATGGATCAGATGAAGATTTTTTTGTATCCTGCAGTGAGATCAATGAAAGTTTAAATTTTACATGGTCAGAAACTATAAATACCGTAGAGATAATTACAGAAAATGGTATAGCGCTAAGTTATCTCAGAAATGGCAATAGCCTTAACATAGGTATTGATGACGGATTTGTTGCAACTAATACTATTGATGGTGAATCGATGATTATAGAAAGAGTCATATTCGTATATGTAAAACTTTAAAATCCAAATAAAATTTTTAACATCGACAGAAAAATTAGCCCACTCAATTTATCTTCAAATACTAACCATATGATTATATGTTGAATCCGCTTTAATTGGCATAACATTTGAAAACTTAAAGTGTGAGTAACTTAGAATGTCATGTAAACGTTTGATATTCAGTATGAAGTTAATTATTAATACATTAAAATAAATGCCTTTTCGTTACTTTGCGTGACAGAATGGCTTATAAATACTATGAGTAAACAAAAATTTTTAGGACTTGACAGTTTGTCATTTCAGGATTTTGACGAAAATTCAGAATTAATCCCATTGATGACGCCAGAGGATGAAGAATTAATAAATAAGGAATTACTCCCTGAATCGTTACCAATTTTACCATTAAGAAATACCGTTTTATTTCCAGGTGTGGTAATTCCTATAACAGCCGGTCGTGATACATCGATAAAGTTAATTAATGATGCTAATAAAGGAGGAAAAGTTATCGGTGTGGTGTCTCAAAAGGATGAGGCCGTCGAGAATCCTACCGCAAAGGATATATACAAAACGGGAACGGTTGCAAGAATATTGAAGGTATTAAAAATGCCCGACGGTAATACTACAGTAGTTATTCAAGGTAAAAAGCGATTTGCCATAAATGAAGTCGTTTCAGAAAAACCATATCTTACTGCTACTATCTCTGATATACCTGAAGCAAAACCAGCTCCAGATAATGAAGAGTTCAAAGCTATTATAGAGTCTATTAAAGACTTGTCGCTTGAAATCATAAAAGAAAGCCCAAACATTCCAAGCGAGGCTTCCTTTGCTATTAAAAATATCGAAAGCAGTTCTTTCTTAATCAATTTTGTGTCTTCTAACATGAATCTCAAGGTTGAGGAGAAACAAGAGCTATTAAAGATCAATGACCTTAAAGAACGTGCGCTTCAGACCTTGAAGTACATGAATATTGAGTATCAAAAGCTTGAACTTAAAAATGATATTCAAAGTAAGGTTCAAAGTGATATGAATCAGCAGCAACGCGAATATTTCTTGCATCAGCAAATGAAGACTATTCAGGAAGAGTTAGGTGGTGGCGTTTCATCTGGTGAAGAAATAGAAGAAATGAAAGCGCGCGCCAAGGAGAAAAACTGGGACGAGAAGGTAAAGAAGCATTTCGATAAAGAACTTGCTAAACTGCAACGTATGAATCCTCAGGTAGCTGAGTTTTCCATACAACGTAATTACTTAGACCTATTTTTAGATCTACCATGGAATGAGTTTAGTGTAGATAAGTTTGATCTAAAGCGTGCGATGAGAATTTTAGATCGTGATCATTTTGGTTTAGACGATGTTAAAAAGCGAATCATTGAGTATTTAGCTGTTTTGAAACTACGTAACGATATGAAATCACCAATCCTATGTCTTTATGGACCTCCAGGTGTTGGTAAGACGTCCTTGGGTAAATCCATAGCAGAGGCACTTGGTAGAGAATATGTGAGAATTTCATTAGGTGGTTTACGTGATGAAGCCGAGATTCGTGGTCATAGAAAGACTTACATTGGTGCTATGCCAGGTCGTATAATTCAAAGTTTAAAGAAAGCAGGAACTTCAAATCCAGTATTTGTGCTCGATGAGATAGATAAACTTTCTACTGGTAATCAAGGTGATCCTTCGTCCGCAATGTTAGAAGTATTAGATCCAGAACAAAATAATGAGTTTTACGATAATTTCTTGGAAATGGGATATGACCTTTCTAAAGTTATGTTTATCGCAACTTCTAATAGTTTAAATACTATTCAGCCTGCATTACGCGACAGAATGGAAATTATTAATGTTACTGGTTATACAATAGAAGAGAAGGTAGAAATAGCTAAAAGACATTTGCTACCAAAGCAACTTAAAGAACACGGTTTAGATAGTGTGTCATTAAAAATAGGAAAACCACAATTAGAAAAAATAGTCGAAGGTTACACGCGCGAATCTGGTGTAAGGGGCTTAGAAAAACAAATTGCAAAAATGGTACGCTATGCTGCTAAAAATATTGCAATGGAGGAATCTTATAATGTAAAAATATCTAATGAGGATGTTATTGAAGTTTTAGGCAGTCCAAGATTAGAACGTGACAAATATGAGAATAACAATGTGGCAGGTGTTGTTACTGGTTTAGCATGGACTCGTGTGGGAGGTGATATTTTATTTATTGAATCCATTTTGTCTAAAGGAAAAGGTAATCTTACTATTACCGGAAATTTAGGTAAGGTAATGAAGGAGTCTGCAACTATTGCAATGGAATATATAAAGGCTAATGCAGATAAATTTGAAATAAAACCAGAAGTATTCGAAAAGTATAATGTACATATTCACGTGCCTGAAGGTGCAACTCCAAAAGATGGTCCTAGTGCAGGCGTAACGATGTTAACTTCTTTAGTTTCTCTTTTTACACAGCGAAAAGTTAAAAAGAGTTTAGCGATGACAGGTGAAATAACTTTAAGAGGAAAAGTGTTGCCTGTTGGCGGAATAAAAGAAAAGATATTAGCCGCGAAACGTGCTCGTATAAAGGAGATTTTGCTGTGTGAAGATAACAAGAGAGATATCGAAGAAATTAAAGCGGAATATTTAAAAGGGCTTACGTTTCATTATGTTAAAGAAATGAGTGATGTTTTAGATATAGCGATTACCAATCAGAAAGTTAAGAATGCTAAAAAACTTTAATATAATTTTTCTTATTATTTGCGTATTTGTCTGTGGTGGTAATTCACATAGTCAGGAGCAAGTACAATATAAAGACGTCATCTTAGATGGTAAACCTGCAAAGCTAAACTTAGTTACTGGAGAGGTCCTTCTTGTTAATTCAACAGGGTATAAGCAAGTAGATACTACGAATTTAGATACTTTAAATTTAAAAATTGATGAGAAGGTATTAATCGAACCTAAAAATTTAGAAACTGCTGCAGTTTACCACCAGGTAAAAGAAGGAGAAACGCTGTTAGATATTTCTAAATTGTATGGTCAGCCACTAATAGTCCTGCGAAAAGTGAACGATTTAGAGACCACTTTGATTGACGAAGGGCAGCAGCTATTGGTTAAGAACTTTGAAAACGCGGTATTAGATCATAAAGAAGAGCCAATAGTCCAGAAAGCTAATTCTGAATATCACATTGTAAGATCTGGAGAGACTTTGTATGGACTTTCCAAGCAGTATGATGTTTCGATCAATGAATTAAAACAAAATAATCAATTAAGCTCTAATCTTATTACCGTAGGACAGAAGCTAAAAGTCTCAAATTTTAAAACTAAAGATATTGGCCATAATAATTCAATTTGGGTCGTATCAAAAGGCGATACACTATATAGTATTGCCAAAAATAATAACACCACTGTAAAAGCTATTAAGCAACTCAATGGTCTAACGAGTAACTTAATATTGGTAGGTCAGACATTGCGTTTAAAATAGAAAATATATCTGCCAAGAAATAAAAAAATCATATCATCGTTTTAAGATAGATTTACTTATTTTGCAAAATCTATGATGAGAACGATTACCAGTTGGTGTTTTATGCTATTCGTATTGCAAATGTTTGCTCAGTTGGGTGGCGCATCTACGTATCAGTTTCTCAATTTAGTATCCTCTCCAAGACAAGCAGCCCTAGGTGGCAAAATAATTACAAATTTTGATCACGATGTTACTGAGGGCCTATATAATCCAGCATCCATTAACTGGCAAATGGGCAATCAGGTGGCTTTAAATTATTCTAGTTATTTGGGTGGTATTAGTTATGGTACAGCGGCCTATGCATATACTTGGGATAGGCATCTGCAAACGTTTCATTTCGGTGTAACTTATATAAATTATGGAAGTTTTGATGGGTATGACCAAAACGGAGTTTCCACCGGAACTTTTACAGGTAATGAAACCTCAATTTCTGCTGGTTATAATTATAATATTCCTTTTACTGAATTTTATGTTGGTGCTAATTTAAAAATTATTACCTCATTACTGGAGCAGTATAATTCTGTTGGTGGTGCTATTGATTTTGGTGCGATGTATATTAATGAAGAATTAGATTTTCATGCAGCATTGACCGTTAGAAATATTGGTACCCAATTTTCTACCTATGCTGGACAAAATGAGCCATTACCTTTAGAGGTAAATTTTGGGATGTCACAGACCTTACAGTATGTGCCCATTAGATGGCATATTACTTTAGAAAATTTGCAACAATGGCCAATAGGTGTTTCAAATCCTGCAAGGGCGACTTCAGACTTAGATGGTAATCAAACTCAAGAACGAGTTGGTTTTTTAAATAAAGGATTAAGACATCTTATTTTAGGTGCAGAATTATTTCCTGAAGGTGGATTTAATTTAAGATTGGGTTATAACTTTAGGCGTGCTGAGGAATTACGGATTGTAGATCAAAGAAATTTCTCAGGTTTGTCAGTTGGTATCGGTATTAAGTTGAATAAAATGAGATTTAGCTATACGCATGCTAGATATTCAGGAGCTTCTAACACTAGTTTTTTTGGACTTCAAATAGATCTAGATGGGAGCAATAGGTAAAATAGATGAACAGTTTATGAATAAGATCGTTATCGCTATCGATGGGTTTTCATCCACAGGTAAAAGTACAATAGCTAAACTATTAGCAAAAAAGCTTAACTACATTTATGTGGATACTGGCGCCATGTATAGGGCAGTAACATATTTTGCAATACAAGAGGGCCTGATTGGTGCAGATTTTTTCCATGTAGACAGATTGATTAATTGTTTAGATGAAATTTCAATTTCTTTTAAGTTTAATAAAGATCTAGGGTTTGCAGAGGTCTACTTAAATGGTAAAAACATAGAAAATGCGATACGAACTTTAAAAGTTTCGAAATTCGTTAGTCCTGTTGCAGCCATATCTGAGGTGAGACACAAACTCGTACAACAGCAGCAATTAATGGGAAAGGATAAGGGTATTGTTATGGATGGAAGAGATATTGGCACTGTAGTTTTTCCGGATGCTGAATTAAAAATTTTTATGACAGCATCGGCAGAAACCAGAGCAAACCGACGGTTTAAAGAACTTCTCGAACGTGGCCATAACTTAAGCTATAATGATGTTTTAGAAAACGTAACTACTCGAGATCGCATAGATTCTACTAGAGAAGATTCTCCATTAGTTAAGGCTCATGATGCAATCGAAATAGATAATTCCGATCTAACGATTGAGGCACAGCTTAACACAATAATAAAGCTCGTAGAAGATAGAATATAAAAACTAACGACCTTAATTACAAAGAGTAATAAGGTCGTTAAGGTTGATATAATATCTATTTTTAAAGATTAGGAATAATCAATTCTTGATCTGGATAAATTAAATCCGGATTTTTCAGTTTGTCAGTATTGGCTTGGTAAATCTGCTGATATTTTGAAGCATCACCATAATAGTGTTTAGCAATTTTACCTAAGGTCTCACCCGAAGAAACAGTATGTCTTGCATATACAGATTCATCAGCTACTTTAATGTCTGCCATAATATCAGAAGGGTTTTCACCGCCAACCTCTTTGATTTTGTCCCATAACAGGTCTTTTTCATATTGCGTACTGGCAGTTCCCCATACTTTTAACTTGCCGTTGTCTTCTTCAACTTTACCGTCTTGTATGTTTAATTTTTCTCCTAAGTCGAGTACGTCTTGATATTTTGCTCTCACCATGATTTTTAAAATTTTTAAGTTTTAATTGTTATTGTAAATATACCAAATAAAGCCCTAAAATTTAGCATTTAAAACGGCATTTTGGTAATCTTAAAAGTAAGACCCATTAACTTAATTAGCGTCACATTTAATTATTGTCTCAGATTTAGAAATTAATTCCACTGATATCAATTTAAAACATGCTTCTTAATTTTAGGTATAATTATATCCACCACTTTAGGGCTAATTCTTCGAAATTAGTTGACTACCTAAAATTACTATTGATTATTTCTAAAAAAATTTGTTAAGTGCCTTAAAATGATTACTTTTGCAGACCTTTTTAGCGAGGATAAGAAAGTAGAAAAGGAAAGAACATTTTTAAATTAATAACTTCTGTAGGTTTATCGCTAATCTTTCAAAACATACAGAATACAAATTTTAATCAGCACAATGGCTGAAAATAAAACAAAAAGCGCTGAGGTTGAAGCAACTGAAGCAACTACAGTTGAGGCTCCAGCAATCTCTGAAGCTCAAAAAAATCCAGAAAAATTCTTAAATGATTTCGATTGGCACAATTACGAAGAAGGAATTGAGCAAGTAGAAGACACTAAATTAGAAGAATTTGAAAAGTTAGTATCTGAAAATTTCGTCGATACATTAGATGACGAGGTTGTAGAAGGTGAAGTAATTCATATTTCTGATAGAGATGCTATCATTGATATCAACGCAAAATCTGAAGGTGTAATTTCTCTTAATGAGTTCCGTTACAATCCAGATCTTAAAGTTGGTGACAAGGTAGAAGTATTAATCGATGTGCGTGAAGATGCAACAGGTCAATTAGTATTATCTCACAGAAAAGCTCGTGTTATCAAGGCATGGGATAGAGTTAACAATGCACATGATACTGGAGAAATCGTAAATGGTTTTGTAAAATGTAGAACTAAAGGTGGTATGATCGTTGACGTATTTGGTATAGAGGCTTTCTTACCAGGTTCTCAAATCGATGTGAAGCCAATTAGAGATTACGATCAGTATGTAAATAAAACTATGGAATTTAAGGTTGTAAAAATCAACCACGAATTCAAAAACATAGTCGTTTCTCATAAAGCCCTTATTGAAGCTGATATTGAGGAGCAAAAGAAAGAGATCATTGGTCAACTAGAAAAAGGACAAGTATTAGAAGGTGTTGTAAAAAACATCACTTCTTATGGTGTGTTTATAGATTTAGGTGGTGTAGATGGTTTAGTTCATATTACAGATTTATCATGGTCACGTATTAATCATCCAAATGAGATCGTTGAGTTAGATCAGAAACTTAACGTTGTAATCCTGGATTTTGATGAAAATAAATCTAGAATTCAATTAGGTCTTAAGCAATTATCTAAGCATCCTTGGGAAGCATTAGGTGAAGATGTAAAAGTTGGTGATAAAGTAAAAGGTAAGGTTGTAGTTATTGCAGATTACGGTGCATTTATCGAAGTAGAAGAAGGAGTAGAAGGATTAGTTCACGTAAGTGAAATGTCTTGGTCTACGCATTTACGTTCTGCACAGGATTTCGTATCTGTTGGTGATGAGATCGATGCTGTTATTTTAACATTAGATAGAGAAGATCGTAAAATGTCTCTTGGTATCAAGCAATTAACGCCAGATCCATGGACAGATATTACTAAAAAATACCCTGTAGGTTCTAAGCACACAGGTATTGTACGTAACTTCACAAATTTTGGTGTTTTTGTTGAATTAGAAGAAGGAATTGACGGATTAATTTATATCTCAGATTTATCTTGGACTAAGAAAATTAAGCACCCATCAGAATTTTGTAACGTAGGTGACAACTTAGATGTTGTGGTATTAGAGTTAGATGTAGAAGGACGTAAATTATCTTTAGGTCATAAACAAACAACTGAAAATCCATGGGATAAGTACGAAACTGAATTTGCCCTAGGTACAACGCATAAAGCGGCAATTACCGAAATGGTAGATAAAGGAGCAACTATAGAATTTAATGAGGATATCGTTGCATTTGTTCCAGCACGTCATTTAGAGAAAGAAGATGGTTCTAAACTTGGAAAAGGTGAGGAAGCAGAATTCAAGATCATTGAATTTAATAAAGAATTCAAACGTGTTGTTGCATCTCATACTGCAGTATTTAGAGAAGAAGAAGCTAAAATCGTTAAGCAAGCTGTAAGAAAGCAGGAAGCTCAAGCGGCAGAAGCTAAACCAACTCTTGGTGATGCGAATGATGCTTTACAGGCACTAAAAGATAAAATGGACGGGAAGAAAAAGAAGTAATCCCATTCTACTTTATAAAACTAAGCCTTTCAGAAATGAAAGGCTTTTTTTATACATTAGGTTCTATTTGATACTCAAATTATTTGTTCTAACTTTGCACACCAACAACGTTTGGAAGCTATATGAGTCAAAAAGTACTACTTAACTCTAAAGAAGTCAATATTACCCTACACAGATTGGCTTGCCAGCTTATTGAAAACCATGACGATTTTTCTAATACTGTACTTATAGGTATACAACCCAGAGGAAAATTTCTAGCAGACCGTTTGGCCCAATTATTATCACAAGAGTATAATATTAAAAACATACAGTTAGGTCATTTAGATATCACTTTCTTTAGAGATGATTTTAGAAGAGGGGAAAAACCCTTAGAGGCAAATACGACAGAAATTAATTTTATTGTAGAGAATAAGGACGTTGTCTTTATTGATGATGTTTTATATACAGGGAGAAGTATAAGGTCCGCACTTACAGCAATTCAGTCTTTTGGCAGACCAAATAATATAGAACTATTAACATTAATAGACAGACGATTTAGTAGGCATTTACCAATTCAGCCTAACTATAGAGGCAGACAAGTAGATGCCATAGATTTACAAAAGGTAAAAGTTAATTGGGTGGAGAACGAAGGGGAAGACACCGTTTATTTGATTGATAAATAGATTAAAACAAAAACTATGAGTGAACTAAGTGTGAATCACTTACTAGGTATAAAATATCTAAACAAAAAAGATATTGACCTCATATTTGAAACTGCCGACCAGTTTAAAGAGGTTATTAACAGACCTATAAAAAAAGTGCCGTCACTTAGAGATATAACCATTGCCAATTTATTTTTTGAAAACTCTACCCGAACAAAACTATCATTTGAGCTTGCAGAAAAGAGACTTTCTGCAGATGTAATTAATTTTTCAGCATCTCAGTCTTCCGTTAAAAAAGGAGAAACACTTATAGATACGGTAAACAATATTTTATCTATGAAAGTAGATATGGTAGTGATGCGCCATCCTAATCCGGGAGCAGGTGTGTTCTTGTCTAAACATATTAACGCGAGTATTATTAATGCAGGTGATGGAGCTCACGAACATCCTACCCAAGCTTTATTAGATTCGTATTCTATAAGAGAAAAATTGGGGTCTGTTAAGGGCAAAAATGTGGTTATTATAGGTGATGTTTTACATAGCCGAGTTGCCTTGTCTAATATTTATGCCTTACAATTGCAGGGCGCTAATGTAATGGTATGTGGTCCCAAAACCTTATTACCAAAGTATATAAAAGATCTTGGTGTTAAAGTAGAAACCAATTTGCAAAAAGCGTTGGCCTGGTGCGATGTAGCAAATATGCTACGTGTACAGAATGAACGCATGGATATTAGTTATTTCCCTACAACACGAGAGTACACTCAACAATTCGGAATAAATAAAGAGCTCCTGGATAATTTAAATAAAGATATTGTGATAATGCATCCAGGACCAATTAATCGTGGCGTAGAAATTACAAGCGACGTGGCAGATTCTAAACAAGCGATTATTTTAGACCAGGTAGAAAATGGTGTAGCAATAAGAATGGCAGTAATATATCTATTAGCTTCTAAAATTAAACAATAGATTATGATTATAGATAGAGACGGAAACATAACAATAATAGCACAAGAAAAAGCCTCAGCCAAAACCTTAGTTAATAATATTGAGCAGGCTTATCACAAGTATAAAAATTATCATCTTATCATTAGACTATCAAGCTTAGAAAAAATAAAGTTAGAAGATGTCATAGAATTTTTGCGATTAAGTAATACACATAGAAGCGCTAAAAAATCATTTGTAATAGTTTCAGATCAGGTAAATCTCGACGAGATGCCAGATGAAATTGTAGTAGTCCCTACACTTCATGAGGCTTACGATATAATTGAAATGGAAGATATAGAACGCGACTTAGGGTTTTAAATTATGAAGCTTAATATTTTAGGTTGTCACAGCGCCACACCACGAACTAATACCAATCCAACATCTCAAGTATTAGAAATTAAAAATCACATGTTCTTAATTGATTGTGGTGAGGGCACGCAAGTGCAATTAAGACGAAATAAAATAAAGTTTTCGAGAATTAAACACATATTTATTTCGCACCTTCATGGCGATCACTATTTTGGATTAATAGGCTTAGTTAATACATTTAGCTTACTCTCCAGAGAAACAGAACTTCATATATATGGGCCAAAAGGACTTAAAGAAGTAATTATGCTTCAGATGAAATTGTCTAAAGGCTGGACTAAATACCCGCTTATTTTTCACGAATTAACGTCAAAGCACTCAGAGCTTATTTTTGAAGATGATAAAGTCGAGGTACATACAATTCCACTTAATCATAGAATCTATACCAATGGATTTTTGTTTATAGAAAAGCCAAACGATCGTAAATTAGATATTAACGCTGTAGTTGAAGCTAACATCGATAAAGCATACTATAATAAACTTAAGCAAGGATTCGATGTTAAAAATGAGGATGGTATATTAATCGATCACAAAAAAGTTACCTGGGAAGCCAATCCGGTAAAGAGCTATGCATTTTGTAGCGATACAGTGTATGATGAAAGCATCATTCCGCTGATAAAAAATGTCACGGTTCTGTATCACGAATCTACATTTCTGGAAAAAAATGAAGCCTTATGTAAAGAGACAAAGCATAGTACCGCTAAACACGCGGCAACCATCGCAAAAAAAGCAGAAGTAGACACCTTAATACTTGGTCATTTTTCAACGCGATATAATGGTTATAAAGGATTTAAAACTGAAGCGAAAGCTGTTTTCAATAATGTATTATTAGCTAAAGACGGTATTTCATTTGAGTTTTAATTTAAAATATGCTCTAATTGATATAATTTAGTAGGACTATGGAAAAAGACTTAGGTGATTATAGAAAATCGTATGAGAAAGGTGAATTGTTATTAGATAACGTACCTCCACATCCCATGACATTATTCGAAAATTGGTTTGTAGAGGTCGATACCCACTTTAATGTTGATGAGGCCAATGCAATGACACTTTCTACATTTGGCCTAGATGGATTTCCGAAAAGTAGGGTAGTGCTCCTAAAGCAATATTCTGAGGAAGGTTTTGTGTTTTATACCAACTACACAAGCGAAAAGGGAGAAGCTATAAGCAATAACCCTAATGTATGTTTATCTTTTTTCTGGCATTCTGCAGAACGTCAGGTAATCATTAAAGGTAAAGCTACTACCGTTCCTGAGTCTGTGAGCGATGATTATTTTAATTCGCGACCTCGTGGAAGTCAGTTAGGTGCAATAGTTTCTAATCAAAGCGAGGTGTTAGAAGATAGGGCCATTTTAGATGCTAAACTCAAAGCTCTAGAAAATGAGTATGAAGGTAAACCAATTGAGCGACCTCATTATTGGGGAGGGTATAGCGTAGAGCCTGTTGAAATAGAATTTTGGCAAGGCCGACCAAATAGACTCCACGATAGAGTACGATATAAACTATCAAAACATAAGGTATGGACAATTGAAAGATTGTCCCCTTGATTCATTATTTGTAAATATCGATTAAGTGCATTTATTCTAGGTGAAAAACATAAAAAATGATTCTCAAAATGCATTTCATCGATGTTTTACCTAAAAAATCGACGAAATACATGTTTTTAATCGATTTTAACATTTCTTTAACTATATACTGGAAGTAGGCTGTTAATTTAGTAATCCCAAACCTAAATTACCTACTTATGAAAGTTTCAAAACTATTGCCATTTTTGGCTGTTGTTGCCATTTTAGGCTTCACATCTTGTTCAACAGATAGCATAGAAGATTCGATTGAAGCTATAGAAATTCCGGTGGCACCGCAAGCTAAGCTTATCGAAATTGAGATCATGGAGCTGATTAATGCACATAGAATTAATGAAGGATTAAATCCTCTTAACAATCATAATACAGTAAAGGCTGTTGCCTATACACATACAGATTATATGTTAGCATCTCACGATGTGTCTCATACTAACTTTTTTCAACGAAAAGAAAGTTTACAAATAAATGCGAATGCTAATTTAGTATCTGAGAATGTGGCTTACGGCTTTAACTCTGCAGAATCTGTAGTTAATGCTTGGTTAAACAGTTCGAGTCATAAAGAAAACATAGAAGGTAATTTTACAGATTTTGATATTTCTGCAGAACAAAATGCAAATGGAAAATGGTATTTCACCAATATTTTTATAAAGCGTTAGACCGCTCAAAAAGTTGATTAATAGCCAGGAAAAAAGCCACATTTATGTGGCTTTTTTTGTTGTTATAATGAACCTTTTAACTAAGTGAGGCTGAATTCAATTGAACAATAGCTTGTTCTTTTTCCGCTATTAAAATTAATATAGAAATACACTAAGGGTTTTTGCCAGGAAATGACTAATGCGTTTCATCTAATGTGGTAAATCTTTTATAAATTATATGAATCGCTGGAATTATAAGTCTATTGACCAGTATTAAGCAGTCAGATACGCGAAAAGATTTATTCTGGTACTCTTATACTGTATTAATTTAGAATAATAAAGTTCTTAAAACACGTTGTACATACTAATGAAGCCTTATATGTGTTAGACACCTACTTTCGTCTAGAACAGCAATTATACCTTATTAACGGCTATGTGCCTAGGTAATATAGACAAGTTGATGTATAAAAAAAGCAAGCCATGACGGCTTGCTTTTAAATCAAGGTGGGAATCCTATTTATCGTTAACGATGTAAAAGTAAGAACGTCTGTTTAATTGATGTTCTTCTTCACTACATTTAACTTTATTAG
>JABDKL010000055.1 GCA_013002225.1 Winogradskyella sp. | reverse complement strand
ATTACGTAATTCAATTTTTGGTTCTAAAGCTGGGATTTATAAAGAAGATGGAGACGATTTTGATATATACGTTCGGCTTGATGAAGATTTGAGGTATAATACAAGTGCGTTATTTAATCAAAATATTACGTTTAGAGATAATACAGGACAAATAAAAGAAGTCCCATTATCTGCTGTAGCCAGTCAAAAGAACAATTCGGGCTTTAGCGCTATAAAACATAAAGACACTAAGCGTGTAGTAACAGTTTATTCTGCACTCGCACCTGGTTATACTGATGCTGGTGCTATTGTAACTCAAATTCAAAATGAGATGAAAAGCTTCGAAGGCTTGCCCTCTGACATTAAAATAGATTATACTGGTCAGATAGAAGAGCAAAATAAGCAAATGGCGTTTTTAATGGGAGCATTTTTTACAGGTCTTGGACTTATTTTCTTTATTCTAATTTTTCAGTTTAACTCGGTTTCTAAACCTACAATAATAATGCTCGCCATATTATTGAGTTTAATTGGTGTTTTTGGAGGCCTGGTAATTTCTGGTAGTGCTTTTGTAATTATGATGACTATGGTAGGTATTATTTCGCTAGCTGGTATCGTAGTTAATAACGGAGTTGTCCTCTTAGATTATGCGCAGCTTTTAATAGATCGAAAGAAGAATCAACTAGGATTAAACGAAGATGAATATCTTTCTACTGAAGACCTTTTTGACAGCATTGTAAAAGCAGGCAAAGCACGTTTAAGACCAGTTTTGCTTACGGCAATAACTACTATACTTGGACTGATTCCGCTTGCGATAGGACTAAACATTAACTTCTTCACCTTGTTTGCAGACTTTAATCCTAATATCTATATGGGTGGTGATAACGTTGTCTTTTGGGGACCTTTAGCATGGACTGTTATTTATGGGTTGTTTATTGCCACATTCCTAACCCTGATAGTAGTTCCTATTTTATTCTTTTTAAGTATGAAATTGAAGATGTGGGGCAGACGTAAATTTACCACTGATGACAAAACTGTCCAAAATAATGAGCTTGAAGGTTTATCAGAACATAAGCGTGTAGCTCTAGACAAATAACTTCAATCTGTATACTATTAAAAAAGCCTCAACAGTGTTGAGGCTTTTTAATTTAATATAGAAAACTAATCGTTAATTAAAATTTTCTGTAAATGGGGTTGGGAATGCATTAATTACATTATCACCAGCTCTATCTAATGGAATGTTGGTTGCGTTTAACATGTTTAAACGTCTTAAATCAATCCATCTGTGTCCTTCTGCTAATAAGGAGTAACGTCTTTGAAATAGAACTTCTTCTAAAAGACTTGCATCATCCACAGGTCCTGAATAATCGGGCAATCCAGCTGCATTTCTAACTTGATTGATGGCTAGAATAGTTTCTGCATTGTTAATTCCGATATTAGCTTCTGCATATATCAATATTAATTCCTCATTTCTAATTAAATAAACAGGATCTACATTACTATCGTACACTGCAATTTGGTAATCGGCAGACAAACCGTCAAAGGAAGTGCCTCCTGGTAATAAAATTGCTTTTTCATCAACACGCAGATCACCTGGTTCAGCGTCAGCAACCCATGAATCATGGATCATATACTCCTGTCCTGATTGCAATGGTACATGAAACTGAGCATTAGATATATCATTCCCAGTCAATCCGAAAACATGTGCAGGCCCTTCGTATAAATCGCCATTAAGATCTAAAAATGAATTACTTAGCAAACTTAACGCCATACTATCATTACCTTGATATAGAGCGACTCTAGCCGCAATTGCTCGGTTAAATTCTGCATAGGTATCAGTTGTATTAAATCCATCAAATCCAGAACTAAGATTAAAATCAAAACCAGCACTAGCATTGGCCAAATCAGTATTAGCCTCATTTAAAAGGTCCATAATGCCAGCAAGTGCTTCATCATACCCTACATTTGGCCCTAAATTATCTGGATCAGCAACATCTAATCGTATACCATTGTCAAATTGCCTGTTGGCAACCATTAAAAGAGCATAAGCTTTCAACGTTTTAGCATAGCCATAATAACTGTTTTTAACATCATCCGTAAAACCAGCTGCAGAATTTTCTACTGCTGTTATTAAAACATTAGCTGATTGAACTACTTTATACCATGCCGCATAAGCTCTGGTAGTTAAAAACCCATTATTATCTAAGGGCCCTTTTAGTATTTCACCTGTATATCGCGGATCTACACCTGTAAGGTCATAGTACTCTCTTCCTAAGATACTAACCGTATCGTAATGAAAAGCTAAATCATTTCTCATTACTGCCTCCAAGCCAGTTGCAAGTAATTGCACATCGGCTTGACTCGCACCTTCAGCAAAACTACCAACTGTAGGTGCATTAGGATTTTCTATTTCATCTAACTGGCAACTCGCAAAAAGCATAAGTGCCATAAAAAAGACGATTCTATACATTATATTTTTCATATCTCAATTTTTATATTAGAAGTTTACGTTTAAATGAAAGTTAACAAACTTAGATGTTGGGTAAGGTGTAACTTCTACGTTATTTGCCAATACGTTATTACCAAAGTTAGAAACTTCTGGATCATAACTATTATAATCAAAAATGTTAATTAAGTTTCTACCAGATACACCAACTTTAATCTTATTAGCATATTTAATTAATCCGTCTGGCAGGGTGTAAAATAAACCTACTTCACGCAGCTTTAAATAACCTGCATCCTCAATTACCGGATCTGGATTAACAAAAGCCTGACTCGCTCTATAATCTCCATTAGACAATTGCCCACTTGGATCTAAACCTGTGTCGTTGTAATCCCAAGTTGTTCCTGCTAAATCATAAAGTAAGGTTGTTAAATTAATGTTATCACCGCCTTTTTTCCAGTGCCATAAGAATGTAAAGTCGAAACTTTTATACTTAATTTCATTAAACCAAGACATTTGAAAATCTGGCTCTGCATTTCCATAAACGAAAAATCCGTCACCTTCTGGATCACGCTGTGCAATTTCTGCAGCAGAATAAGCGCTAGGATCGTAAGTACCAACAATCTGTGTTGCACTTTTTCCTTCTTGTATCAAAAATGTACCTAAGGATGCCGCAAAACCACCAGTTGTGAATGCTGGCACATCTAATCTCGTAACTTCAGATTTATTCTTCCACCATTTAAAGCTTGCATTCCAGGAAAAATCCTCCTTCTGCATCACATTTCCGTTCAGTCCTATTTCTACACCTTTATTTTCTAACTCACCACCATTAACAACCAATCCTGTGAAACCTGAAGAGGTCGGGAATTGAGAATTAATTAATAAGTCATCAATTACTTTGTTATAGAACGATACTTCAAGATTAATTCGATTTTCGAATAATCCTAAATCCAATCCGTACTCTAACTCTTTTTGACGTTCTGGATCAATGTTTGGATTACCTCTTAAATTACCAGGACTTAATCCAGATTGCCCACCAATAAACTGCGGATTCATAAGTGTAAATCTGTCGTTAAAGTTTGAAAAACGTCCCGACTCACCATAAGCAATTCTTGGTTTTAAATAGTTAATGGCATCCACACTCCAAAAATCAAATTTAGCAAGATTTACTGCTAAATTAGCCTTTGGGAAATAATACATTTTATTGGCGTCACCGTTGTTGGTTGATTTATCTCCTCTTATACCAATAGTACCAATGATTTTATCTTGGTAATTTACCTCTTCTTGTAAAAAGAATCCTGTATCCTTTGCAGGTCTAATGACTTGTTGTGTCGATACATTCGTAGACTGACCTAAATTAGTTTGAGAACCATTTAAGCCTGTCGCAATTGTAATAACCGTGTTTCTATCAAAGTTTTGGAAGAAACTTCCTGCTTGGGTTGTAAAATTTAAACCATTATCAAGGTTTAGGTCATGTACTAAAAACGCAGATAAATTAAAATTTGTATTAATAGTAGAACCGGAAATAGCTACACCACCTAGTGACGATGGGTCTCTAAAATACGATAATGCTTTAGGGAAGATACTTGTAGACCGTAATGTATATTGGTCAAAACCACCTTCTAAAACAAGTTTAACACGGTTTTGATCATTGGTAAATAACTTAACATTAGTTTTAGCACTACCTATAAAACGGTTTACTTCTTCACGATTTGTAGTAAGAGCAACCGTTTCTAATACGTTTGAACCTGCTCCACCTTGTGGATATGCTCCGTTAACAGGAGATAAATCTTCCCAAGGGTAAGTAAACGCTAAAGCGTAACCGATTGTTCTATTGGCGTTACCGTTATTAAAAAATCCTCTATCGGATTTTGAATTGATGTAATTAGTCGTAACGTAAAGGTCTAACCAGTCGTTAAAACGTTGTCCTACATTTAATCTTACAGAACTTTTATTATAACCTGTATTATCAACTAATCCTGGCTCATCTCTGTGAGTTACACCAAGAAAGTAATCTGTATCTTCTTTAGCTCCCGATGTAGAGAATCTAGTTGTAGAAGATACTCGGGTATGATCAAACAATTCTGCTTCGTAGTCTCTTAAAACAGGATTATTAGGACCACCTAAAGCTGTAATTTGTGCTTGGGTATAATCTCTAAGACCTAAAAGTTGTGTAGGACTCCTTAATCCTATAACCTGAGAAAATAAAACCTGAGGCTTACCTTGCTTACCTCTTTTAGTTTTAATAATTACAACACCACCCGCTGCTCTAGAACCATATATTGCCGCTGCAGATGCTCCTTTTAGAATTTCAACACTTTCAATATCCTGTGGATCTATATCTGCAATACGGTTAGAGGCATCATCTTGATTCGATGATGGATTGCCACCACCTGCTGCCTGACTAACAATATTGTTACCTAATCCAATAGATGAATTGTCTACATAAACGCCATCAACCACAAATAATGGTTGTTGGTCTCCAAAAATAGAAGTCACACCTCTTAGTCGCATAGAAATACCACCCCCTGGCGCACCAGAATTGGCTTTAATTTCTGCACCATTAAATTTACCATAGAGCGCACCATCCAATCCTGACTGAACTGTAACACCTGTCAGTTCTTCTGCAGAAACTGATGCTACCGCATTTGCTGCGTTAGATCGCTTCGTGGATGACGCCAGACCTGTTACAATAACTTCGTTTAATGACGTAGCAGATTCTTCCATTGCCACATTAACTGTAGATGGTGAGTTTACTACTATTTCTTGTGTTGTAAATCCTAAATAAGAATAAACAATCGTTACAGGGAAATCATCTATAATTAAACTATAATTCCCATCGAGATCCGTAGAGGTTCCTGTAGATGTGCCTTTAATAATTACAGACCCACCAGCAATTGGTACTCCGGTGACTTTATCTGTCATTTTTCCCGAGACTTCTTGCGCAAAAAACAACGCAGGAAATAAGAAAAAGATAAACAAAAGCCACTTAAATAAATTTGATTTTTCTTTCATTTGATTAGAATTAGTTATTGAATTAGACCAAATATCTAAATTATATTTAATTTTTAGCACTTTTTGGTAGGTTTTTTTTAATTATTAACAATGAGCCTAATTGTTTTTTTAAAGTAAGTAAAGCCCATAAATTCGTATAATAGTTTTAAATTTGCACCCTCATTTAAGC
>JABDKL010000087.1 GCA_013002225.1 Winogradskyella sp. | reverse complement strand
GTATACAACTATAAGCGTATAGTTTTTCGTATTCTGTTCGCTTAATTGCCATTCTGTATCATTTACTAATTCAATGTGTAAATCTGGTGTCTTACTTCTTGGTTTTATCATAGTTTGTTTAATTTATTAGGTTAAGATAAGTTTATCCTCAACCAGGAATTAGCTCTTATGCTAAATTTATTAGTCTATTTAGTCTTTGCCTATTTTTTAAAAAATTAATAATTGTAATATCTGTAATCAGCAAACATTTATTGGATTAGAGTCAACCTAATACTCTAATAAGGGTGATATTCAAGAACATTTAAATAAAAAAAAAAATTACAATATGAAATTGAAAAATAGTGTAGTCATAATTACTGGTGCTTCAAGTGGTATTGGTGAATCAACGGCTAAAAAGTTATCTGAAAATGGAGCAAAAGTTGTGCTAATGGCGAGGAGCAAAGACAAATTGGAAACTCTCAAAATTGAAATCGAAGATAATGGTGGTACTGCGATAGTCGCACCTGGAGATGTAACTAATAAAAATGACTTTAAAAGTGTAGTCGCCACTGCAGTAGATCATTTTGGAAGAGTCGATGTGTTAATTAATAATGCGGGACTTATGCCTTTATCATTCGTAAAAAAACTTAAAACAGACGAATGGGATCAAATGGTAAATGTCAATATAAATGGCGTGCTAAATGGGGTCGCAGCTGTGCTACCAATATTAATTGAAAATAAAGGTGGAGCAATTGTTAATGTTTCATCTATGGCAGCACACCGTTACTTTCCAGGTGGAGCGGTTTACTGTGCCACCAAGTCTGCAGTAAAAATGTTTTCAGAAGGTTTACGGCAAGAACTTGCACCAAAACACGGTATTAATGTTACATCGATTGAGCCTGGAGCTGTAGATACTAATCTTACAAGTACCATTACAGATGAAGACATTAAAGAAAAAATGTCTGAGATGCAAAAGATGGAAACACTTAAATCTGATGACATCGCAAATGCAATTTACTATGCATTATCACAACCAGAACACGTAAACATTAATGATGTTTACCTAGTACCAAGCGAACAGAAATAAAAATATTAAACTAAATACTTTATGGCAACTAATAATAAAACAGATAATTTTAAAACAATAAACCCAACAACAGGCGAAACGATAGCGACCTATACTTACATGACTGATGAGAAGGTAGAAGGTATAGTAGAAGCCTCTCACAATGCCTTTTTAAAATGGCGATTTAAATCGTTTGAAGAACGCGGTGAAATAATAAAATCGATTGCTAAAGCACTTCAGGATAACAAAGACGACCTCGCCCAACTCATGACCGATGAGATGGGCAAACTATTGCAACAAAGTCAACAGGAAATAGATTTATGCTCGGCTATTTGTAAGTACTCAGCTAATAACGCAAGTGAAATATTAAAACAAGAAACCAGGGAATTGCAAGATGGTGGTAAAGGAATTATTTCGTATTCTCCAATAGGTATAATTTATGGTATACAACCATGGAACTATCCAGCATATCAGGTAATAAGATATGCTATCACTAATCTAATGGCAGGTAACAGTGTGCTACTTAAGCATGCCTCTAATGTTACAGGAACAGCCTTATTGTTAGAATCAATTTTTAAAAAGGCCGGATTACCAGAAGGATTATTTACAGTATTAATCATTGAACATGACCAATCTGATGCAATTGTAGAGCATAAACACGTTAGAGGTGTTACATTAACGGGAAGTTCGGGAGCTGGTAGAACTATTGGAGAAAAATCCGGTGCTGCGCTTAAAAAAACAGTTTTAGAGCTTGGAAGTAATGATGCATATATCGTATTGGAAGACGCAGATCTAGACACTGCTGTAGAAAAATGCGTTAAAGGAAGAATCTATAACAATGGGGAAACCTGTATTGCCGCAAAGCGGTTTATAGTTGTTGATGCTGTTTACGATCAATTTAGAGATGCATTCGTTAATGCTATGAAAGCATTAAAAGTAGGAAACCCAAATGACAATGACAATGATCTTGGACCAATGGCCCGAGAAGACTTACGAGAAAAATTACACGAGCAAGTTGAAAAAAGTGTTGAAAATGGTGCTCAAATCGCATGTGGCGGTAAGAAAATCGATGGAAAGGGATATTATTATCCTGCTACAGTTCTAGAATCGGTAAAACCAGGTCAACCTGCCTATGATGATGAATTATTCGGGCCAGTAGCATCCTTGATAAAGGCAAAAGATGCTGAGGACGCTATGCGAATAGCAAATGATAGTCGTTTTGGATTAGGCGGTGGTATATTCTCTAAGGATACCGACAGAGCAACCAAACTTGCAGCAGAGCATTTTGACACTGGGATGATTTTTATTAATTCATTCGGATTAGCAGAACCAAATATGCCATTTGGAGGTGTTAAAGATTCTGGTTTTGGAAGGGAACATGGTGGTTTTGGAATGAAAGAGTTTGTAAATGTAAAATCTATTATGATATCTTAAAGTTTAGTGATCAAAATAAAAAAAGCCAACGATAATGTTGGCTTTTTTGTGTTAAAACTAATTGATTAATTGAGTACGATATCATGTTGAGCAACCAGTAAACCATTGACTTCTTTTGGATTAAGAATACGAGCTGGATTGCTTTTTTTTGAAATTCGCTTACGACACCTCTGCGTTAACAATGGGTCATCATTAAAAAGAAAAGTTTCTATTTGGTACTCTTCTTTTGAAGGTTCCTTAATAACAGGAAATATTTGTTGCAACTGATTATAGCGTCTGTCATTTCCTGGGACAAACGTATAAATGGTATACTTCCCATCATTATCTGTTTTTACCCAACTTCTGTGAAATACATACCTTTCGTCACCTGATCTACGCAGATCAAAATCGCCATTCTCATTAGGTTGCTCAATATAGAGCACCACATTTTTTGCAGGTGTAACGCCATCACTTTTATAAATAGTACCAGACAACTTTAATTTGTTAGTCTTAGATCGGTAATCAGGAATTGTATCTACGCTATTTATAGAAGACTCAAGACGATCCTTTATTAATTGTGATTGAGCAACTATAGGTTGCATTACAATGCAAAAACAAAAAATAAATAAAATTGAAGCGAAGGATTTCATAATATCATTGATTTGGGTTATACCAAAATTGCCTCAATTTTTATCTAAATCGCTAAAAACTACATCAATGCATATTATTTTCGTTAAAAGGAATTTGGGTGTAAAAAACACCGATGAAAAACCACCTTAAAATTGAAAGTAAAATAAAAATCAGATCTATCTTTTGTTCAAAAATTAGAATATTTGAGTTCTATATTTTCAAATCTGAATCAATTTTTAGGTAAAAAATGACATTACACATAGCTCAAAATTCAAAAAAAACACAAAAGTATTTCGTCGAATAAATATGCTTTTAATCCACTAAAGACGTAGTTTATCCGTTATTTTAGCATTTAAAAGAGAAAAAAAATATAGGAAAAATGCTTAATTTTAATTGTTTTTAGTAATATTTTATATAGATTTGTCTCCATAATACCAAATCTTAACCATAATTATGAAAACTAAAATTAACCTACTTAGTGTTATATTTCTTCTGGCTATAAGCTTGAGTCATGCTCAAAAAAATGATGAATCTCAAAGTATTATTAGTGGAAAAGTTAATATTTCTAAATACCATAGTCGTTCAGATTTAGGTAATATGCCTAAAGGTGATTTATTAACCTTATATATAGAACGCATTGAGGTAATCGTTAATATCTTACCAAATATTGCATTTGCAACAAAACCAGGAATTACAATGTCCTCATTAGGAATTCCGGAAACAAAAGATAACAGACGTGCTCTGGAGGATAACATTAAAGCCTCTGAAACCTACTTTGACAGTACTATAGAATTTCAAAAATCGATTCTACCTTACTCTGATACAAATGATCTTATAGCTGCTATTTTGTTCTATGAAGACACTTTAAAAGCTTTACATACCTATAATGATTTCAAAAAAGATTAAAAAGTGATTTTTTTTTATGTTAGTTAGTGAATTAGCCTTGGCATATTGCTGAGGCTTTTTTAAATGATCTATCTAAACGCTTCCTAAATTGTTCCAAACTCTAGAATTACTTGTAAGAAAAATTCTATTTTAAATAAAACATTGTGTATTTCATCGATATTATTTGTATTTCATAGGTAATATTTATATGTTTGGATATCAAAGTTTAAGCACCCAAAGAATCTAATAAACTTAACCGTTATGAATAAAATTATCCAAATCGTATTATTTTCAATTATTACTACGAGCACCTTGTTTGCTCAGCAGGAAAAAGGAATTGTTGGCTATAATAACTGGCTTAATTCCTGGACAGAGTTTAAACCAAACCACGTTGAATATAACGAACCTACTCAAATCTTAAGTGGTGACATTACAGAAGACACCAAGTTATCCAAACGCGATGTATATCTTTTATTAGGCGATGTTTTTGTTACCGACAGTACAACACTAATAATCGAGGCTGGTACTGTTATTTTAGGCGATTTTAAAACTAAAGGCTCATTAACTATAAGCAATGGTTCTAAAATTATTGCAGAAGGTACACAAACGGATCCAATCGTATTTACCTCGAGCAGAAGTGTAAAAAAGCCTGGAGATTGGGGCGGACTCTTCATTTTAGGAGATGCTCCTCTAAACACATTTGGAAATGAGGCCTCCATTAATAAAGGTTTAAAACCCTCATCGTTTGATAATATTAGTTATGGCGGTGAAAATTCAGAAAGCAATTCTGGAAGGCTAAGTTATTTAAGAATTGAATATGCTGGAAAAAGAACAAAAGATTTTGGAAATTTTAGTGCATTGACTCTAGCTGGTGTTGGCAATATGACTTCTATTAACAACGTAATGGTTAGTTACTCAGAAGGTAACGCCTTTACTGTTTTGGGAGGTGATACCAAATTGAGAGAATTGGTGTCGTATAAGTCCAGTCAGAATGATTATGCTTTTAATTTTGGAGCGCAATCAAACTTATATAACTCGTTAGCCGTTAGATCTCCTTATGTATCTAGTTCGGAGGGTTCCAGATGTTTATATATCTCATCTTATGATGATAAAGAAAGTGCTAACTCTACAAAAAAGGCAACGAATGTCATTGCAGAAAATTTAACGTTAGTAAATATATCTGAAGACTTGGAGTACGATATGCAAGTGGGACTTGTAAAGGAAGCCATATTTGTAGATAAAGACACCTCTTTTTTGATTGATAAAAGTGTAATATCAGGATTTAATCCTGCTGTTATCCTAGATGGCGGTATAAAAATAGACAACGATAATTTACAGAAAATCCAATTTACAAGGACATACTTTAATAACTGTAACGGTAATATTTTTGTTGAGAATAATACGAATAATGATGACTTAGAAAGTTGGTATGGCAGTAGAGCTTTTAATAATGTTTATTCTGAAGGTCCAGATATTGAAACTTTTATAGACCCTAAAAGCCAACGTTCTCCAGACTATAGATTACGAATTAATAGAATTATTGCGTCTAATGACTTTATTGATGATGATGACGATGATGAATAATTTAGAGCTCACTTTAATCTCCATAGGATTATAGGATAAACAACTACAACTAATAACTTAATGCAAAACGCTACTCTTGTAAATAAACTTGCTTTTTTATTGTGTTTTTTTACTCTTGTTTTACAACAAAAGTTAAATGCACAACTTGTTATTGGCACACCAAATTTAGGATTCACTCAAGCTTGCGCTAGTGAATCCTTTAACAGTTATACTGCCACGTTTGTATTTTCACCAGAGTCTGCTGTAGAAGCTAGCAATCAATTTAGTGTAGAGATGTCTGATGCATCTGGCGATTTTGACAATTCTACAGTAATTTATACGTCCACCAGTGGTAGTATAACGACCTCACCTGCAACTGTCACTTTTTCAATACCGGAAACTTCGGCCGGCGAAAATTACAGGATACGCATTACAAGTACAGCACCAGCTGCTACGAGTTCGGGATCAGCAAATTTTGCCGCTTACTATAAATTACAAGATTCACCGTTTAGCATTAATAATCTAGTATCCTCAGGCGCATATTGTACTGGTGGAAGCTATCTTTTAGCAATAGACAACCCTGGTACAGGCAACAACGATTCACCTTTAAACTACCCATCCTTAACTTTTAACTGGTACAAAGAAACCAGTCCTACGACATCTGTTTTTGTAGCTGAAGGATCAACACTTAGTGTAAGCGAAGAAGGCACTTACTTTGTGGAGACTAATTATGGCAGCTGTACAACTAATTCATTCTCTAATCGTGTTACAATTACAGAAGTTTCTACCTCTGGTGATACTAACGCAGAAATAGCGTCGAGCCTCGGAAACCCTTATTGTCCTGAGCAGGGATTAACAACACTAAACACCATAGGTGGTAATAGCTACCAATGGTATAAAGATGGTATTCTAATTCCAGATGCGACAAGTCAAAGTTACCAAACCAACACTTCTGGTGTTTATGCAGTACAAGTAGATCTAGGCGACTGTACAGCTTCAGGTTCGATTGATCTGGTTAGTGAATTATTTGATGCCGAATTAAACGTTGATCAGACTAATGAAATGGAAAGTGGTGAATCTTTATCTGTAATAGTTACAACTACCGCAACCAGTCCACAATTTGAATGGATTCTGGATAATGAAATTATTCCAGGTGCATCAAACGACACCTACAATGCGACTGTATTTGGAGATTATAGGGTAATAATCACAGAAACTTCTGGATGTACAGGGTCCAGAGAATTTTCATTCACAATCACCGAAGCATTTGATCCCTTTCCAGATGTAGAAAACATTCCGAATATAATAAGCCCTAATGGCGATATGATTAATGACACATGGGTAATTCCACAAAAATATGTGAACGGGACAGACACAGAGGTTATCATAATGACCAATCAAGGTCAAGTGGTACTTCAAACAAATAATTATCAGAATAATTGGCCGGACTCCGACCTTAAATTATCAAGTATTAATCAGGTATTTTATTACATCATAACCACATCAGATAATAAAACCAAAAAAGGAACCATAACTGTATTAAAATAAAGTGAAAACCTATCTATTAACCATATTACTAATATTCTGTTTTACGCAGGTCTTTCATTCTCAGGAAGATGATGGTGTGGTTTCACTTGTTTTGCCAATTAGAAATTCGTTGACCTTTAACAGGTTTGCTTTAAACCCAACATTTAGTTTTGTTCGAGAGCAATCCAAAGCCATAAGTGTCTACAATAAAAGAGAATGGGTTGAATTTGATGATGCGCCACTCACCTATCTTGCCAGTTATTCAGGAAGGTTTTCAGAAAACATTGGAGCAGGGTTAGGTTTATTCCAGCAAAATTATGGAGTACTTACAACTTTCGGTGGTATTTTAAATTTTGCGTACAATGCTAGATTAGGTCGCGAAAACAATCTCACATTTGCTTTAAATGCTGGTGCTTATAAAAGTGGTTTAAATGCTTCAAAAGTTATCACTAATTTTTCTGATCCCTCTACCCAAAACGTACCAGAAAACTTTTTACTAACCGTAAATCCAGGTATAAATTTCGGAACGGAATTTTTTGATTTTGGTGTATCTGTAAATAATCTGGTGCTCTATAACCTTGAAACTTCCAATATGGTTGAAGATAATCCATCTCAAAGTATCCAAGGACATATAATGTATACCGGTTATATGGCTAGTAATGGCTTTTTCGATGAAAGTAAGTTTTCAGGATTAATAAAATCTGAATTTAGTCGCGATAATACTATAATCTCTGCTATTGCAATGTTAACTGTTCCAAAAGGTATTTGGACCCAAGTTGGTTATAACACACAATTTGGTGTTTCTGGCGGCTTAGGTATAAACATAACTAATCAAATCGCATTAGAATATAATTATGAAAAAGCTATAGGAGATTTTAGCAACTTTGGTTCATCTCACGATTTCACATTAGCTTACCGTTTTACCAACAAATATCGCTTTAAATATGGAAGTGAAGATGAGGTGGTTGGTATTCTATCTAATGGTATTAAAAGACGAAAATCTAAACCAATTTCAAGAGCCAAGGCAGAGGAAAATAAAAGAATAATAGCAGAACGTAGAGCAAAAGCTCAAATAGAAAGAGCCGATCGGGAAGAACGTCTTGCTCAAAAAAGAGCTGATGAAAAGGCATTGCGTGAAGCCGATACAAAATCATCAAATGTTCAGGAGAGCAATAATGACGAAGAAAATCAAGCTCAGCAGATAGCAGAACAAAAGGCTAAAAAAGAGGCGGAAGCACAAGCTAGACTATTAGCAGAACAGAAAGCTAAAGAAGAAGCTGAAGCTCAGGCTAAATTATTAGCAGAAAAAAAAGTTAAAGAAGAAGCTGAAGCTCAGGCTAAACTATTAGAAGAACAGAAAGCTAAAGAAGAAGCTGAAGCACAAGCTAGACTTTTGGAAGAACAAAAAGCAATGGCGGAAGCTAAAGCTCAAGCAAAATTATTAGCTGATGAACAAACTAAACTAGAATCCGAAGCACAAGCTAGACTTTTGGAAGAACAAAAAG
>JABDKL010000208.1 GCA_013002225.1 Winogradskyella sp. | reverse complement strand
GAGGATAAAAATTAATTTTGTGCTGCGTTAAACGCGTTTTCCCCACCTACAATAGGAAGTGTTAAACTCGTTTTATGCAGTTGAACAGTTATCTCAGTACCAGGTTTAGGGTGTAGTGTAAATTCCTTATCACTGGAAAAAATCATAAATCCAATTTGTTGCCCGGCTCTAATAATTTGATCGTCGGGTTGTAAATCAAAATTAACGGTATAGAATTGACCAGGAGTTAGATTTTCTTCATCAGTCAGGGATTTGTAATTTTTAGGATCTGCCCAGCCTCGCGTAATAATATTATTTGTAATTCTTACATCTTGTCCTTCTTCCCATGGCAATGATACAAGCCAAACCGAAAGATTTGCAGCTGGCTTACTGCTAGATAATGATATACTTACTTTTGCAATACCAGAAATGTGTATGTCTTCTGTCAATGGTAATGTCGTATATAATAATCGGTGATCGGGTACTTTAGACTTAGCCAGATCTGAACCACTAAACTCCACGTTGTCCGTAAACGCGTCTGAGGCAATACTTTTTGGCTTTATGAGTCCTAATGTGCCAGATTTTATAGGATAAAGGGTTACGTCTTTGGCATCTGGATTAGGGTAATCTTTATAAGCAGTTGGTTTTTGCATGTCATCATATTCTCTCACTATATAAGCTTTATTCTTTTCATTCTCAACGCCATTCTCAACACCATGAAGATATTTAGTGAACCAACGATTCATCATAATTAACGGAGGTGGTCCACCATGTCCAAATTGATGATAATAAATTTTTGCTGGTAGTCCTTTGTCTTTAGCGGCTTTGTAGATTCGATAACTGTGTTCTGGCATTACATTCCAATCGTTAAAGCCGTGCGACATAAATAAAGCGGCTTCCATATTATTCATTTGATTAAGATAATCTCTGCTAGACCAGAAATCATTTAAGTCGCCCGTTTGTCTATCCATTCCGTTTTTCATTTCTGTATCTCGAACCGTTTGATTATTATAAGCACGTTTATCTTCGTCACCGCTATGGACAAAATCATATAAAACATCGATATCTTCTCCCAAATAACCACCTGGAGATCGCACTAGACCATTAGAGCGGTAATAATGATAATATGATGTATTAGGAGCTATTGGTATAATTGCCTCTAAACCTTCAACACCAGTTGTTGCTGCCGCCAGCGGAATAGTTCCGTTATATGAAGTTCCGGTCATTCCAATTTTACATGTAGACCAATAGGCTTGTATTTCCTGATCGCCATTACGCTCTGTGAAGCCTTTGGCACGTCCACACAGCCAATCGATAACAGCTTTAGGAGCTAAAGATTCGTTAGGGCCACCTATGGTTGGAGCACCATCCGACAAGCCTGTGCCTGGAGAAGATGAATGTACCACGATGTAACCTCGAGGAACCCATTTATTGATGTGTGAGTTGGAAATAATAGGACGTTCACCTCTTCTTTTTACCTGCGGATGAAACCGTTCTTCGCCAATATCTCCCAGTTCATGTTTTACATTCCACATCGTACCAGGAGCATCTTCCGCTACACCAGCAAAATATGGGCTTGAGACGTATACTACAGGTAATTTTAAGCCTTCGGTCTCCGTTTGTTCTGGACGTGTTACAGCAACATGCACACGGTCCATTTGGCCATCACCATCCGTATCAAATTCTGTTTCTACCCACAGATCGTGACGTATCCAATTATTAGAATCACTAAAACCTTCAACAACTTGAGCTTCACCATCTTTAAAGACCGGTTTAGTTTTTTCGGTTGCGTTTTGAGCACAACTCATAAACGAGTAAGCGAAGGTAAAAACTAAAAAGACTCTAAATTTAATTGAATTTGACATATCAAGTTTGTTTAATAAAATGGATAGTTAAAAATAAGGACTAATTATTAGACCTCAAATAGGTTCTTAAATTGATTAAAATAATAATTCAAAAAGGAGGAGGTAGTATTATATCTGATGATGCTAATAATTCTTATGATAGCTTTTGCTTTTTATGTATCGTGTCAGAAAGTGATGATTTAAGACCAACTTGTTTTTTATAGCTTTAGCTGTAATACCGATTTACTACCTCAACCTACTAATTGGCTATATCTAGCTCAATTAATCACTTTGTGTTAATATTATGTAATTAAAAGAATTTTAAACCAAATAAAATGGCATCGCATTTAAAACCACTTTGATAAGATCTTATATAGTCCACTCTTAAAAATCGAAACTTACCCCAGCCAACATTATCAACACCAATGGTATATTCTTGATATGGACTAAAATCAGGTGTTGCAAGCAAATGTGCACCGAGCACTAAATTAAAATTTAAGGTATTTAAGAAGGGTATTTTTCCTAATATAAAGCCATTAAAATCATGCTCAATATGCGCTTCTAGGTAGGAATTATTGGTACTTGCAGAATAGTAGTCTAAATTATTAAATACATTGGTATAATTGCCTTCTGTGCTTACATGTGTCTGGTTGCCGTTAAAATGCTGATAATCTATAAATGCAATATCTTCTGCATTAAAAAACGCTCCAGTTCTTAGATTATATCTAAATCGGCCTTTATTAGCTATGTTAAAGGATTGGTGTAATCTCGCTGTTATCTGGTCAAAATTGTACGCCTCTTTAGTGGCACTAAATCCTTTTTCATAACTCAAAGTTAATGTTGGATATTGATCATTACCAATATTAAACTTACTATCAGGATAGCTTAGGTACTCCTGAGCAAAATTAATTTGAGCAGTTACATTTAACCTTGCGATATTATGCGTTTGGAATGAAGCAGTATTTAAATCATTTTCATTAATAGGATTATTACTTGTGTAAGTATCATTATCGTCATTAATAAAAACCTGATCAGTGATGTTAAATAATGGATTACGCCTCTCATAACTAAGGGCAGAATATAATCTAAACCCGTTAAAAAGCTCTTCGGAATGATTAAGTTGAATGAAACTCTTATCGTACAGCTTCATATAATTATCTTCAAAAAACAAAGTACTAACTGTATTTATTAATGGTGTGATTGGATTTGAAGAATTAAACTGTTGTGCTGTAATGCCTCCTGAGAACGTTAAAAAAGCACGACTTACATTGTTAAATTTATAAGTTAATGCACCTATAGCTCTTAACCTTTTGTCCGAAAAGCCATAATTGAGGTTTGCAGAAACTCTGAAATAACGATTAAAATCATCAAAGTTTTTTGAGAAGAAAACATTAGCTTTTGCGTTATAGCCTTGCACGGTATTAAATTGAACGCCTCTCATCGGGATTTCATAACCAAAGCGATAATCTTTGTGTGAGTTTTGATAGGTATAACCTAACAGACTACGCACTTTAAATTTGTTATTAGCGCGGTCGATAGAGTCTAAATACGGTTTAGATTCTCTAATTATTTGTATACTATCTTTTTTAGTATAATCTATCCGTTCTTCTATAGTTAAAGGTACAGGTCTAATTTGTGACCAGAATAAAGAATCCTTTTTATTTGCTTCAATTTCAAAAGCAACTAATTCTCTGCCAAAATCTTCTCGGTTTAAGCCAGTATTAAATTCATAATTGCTGTACACTGCAGTAAAACGACCATCGCCTTTAATACCTAAAATTCCATATTTAAAGTCGATACTTTGTGAAAGTAAGGCCCATATATTATCTCTATCAGAGTACTTAAAGCTTTGTTTTAATTCAATTACATCAGCTGCAGGAATTCTGGCCTGTACTCCTGTAAGTGCTAATTCTAAAGCATAAATAGTCCATTGGTCTTCAACAATATAGATAGTTCCCGAAAAAACAGGATCATTTTCACGCTTAGGAATAACACTTATTTTATTTATTAAGTTGCCACGCTCATCATAGAAAACTCCATCTAACTTATAGCGGTAATACCCAAAGGCATTGTTAGCAATTGGCGAAATAATTTCATTACCAAACTCAATAGTATTATTGTAAAAATTGAAATCGACATCTAAAGCATTATTAAAACTAAAGCCATTATCGTTACCACTTACTTTTGATGCTGTAATTTTTTCTTTAAGTTTATTAGGATGTAAATATTGAATTTTCGAAATTGTTTCAGAAAGATAAATAATGCCACTACGTGTGGAGTCTAAACCACCACCTAAATCACCAATTTCCTGTCCTAAAAGTTTTTCTGGTGCCTCTTTAATTCTAATTAAGCCACGCGAATAAAAATCGGCCTTAAAAGATTTTATTTTTTCGAGGTTAGCCTTTCGTTGTGCTATAGCTTGCCTCATAATGGCATTTGCAGGGTTGTCTTCAGAATTTACAATAACTTCGCTTAGTGAGACAGATTCATCTTCTAAAACAATATCTATCGCGTACGGAAACTTATTTATCGACACTGTCTTTTTAACAGTTTTATAGCCTAAATAGGTATAAATAATAGTGTATGTTTTTGATTCTGAAATGTTAAGTTCATAATACCCATCGTCATTGCTGGTTGTACCTTTGTACGTATCTTCGATAAGAATATTAACAAACGGTAAAGGATTGCCATTTAAATCTGTAATAGTACCGACAATCTGTGCAGATAGGGCTACTGAAAAAATAAAAAGGCAAGCCGTAAATAAATATTTTCTCATTGTTTTAAATTGAGGTATAATTACATAAGAATAAGGTCAAATCTATTGAGCACCTTTAGAGAATCAAACTTAAAATATAAAAGAGTAAAAAAGAGTAAAATAATCTTAAAGTTATCGGAAACTTTTTTTAATGCGATCTAAGTTGCGCTTATTATCACGATCTTTAATTGTTTCACGCTTATCGTATAGTTTTTTACCTTTTGCAAGCGCGATTGTGAGTTTTGCAAGGCCGTTATCATTAATAAACAATCGTAGCGGGATAATAGAATTCCCTTTAATATTTACTTCTTTCTCGAGCTTTTTAAGCTCACGTTTATTAAGTAACAATTTACGCTCGGCTTTAGGACGGTGATTGTAATGATTACCGTAAGTATACTCTTCTACGGTCATGTTTATAACAAAAAGTTCTCCACGATCATTAAATTCACAAAATCCTTCGGCAATTGAGGCCTTACTAGCCCTTATAGATTTTATCTCAGTACCAGTAAGAACAATTCCAGCGGTATATTTATCTAATATCTCGTACTGAAATTTTGCTTTTTTGTTAAGTATGTTAACCTTGTTCTGCATGGTTGGCAAAGGTATGAAAGTAAGTTCGAAGTTTGAAGCCTGAAAATAGAAGTTTATAAGGAATTTCACAAAAGTTAAGGCTTGAAAAACCTAAAATCAATTCTTTAATTTTACCTTTAGGAAAACTTAATCTTTAGTATGAAGTATTTGTCAATCATCATTACTGTTTGTTTTTTTTTAAGTTGTAAGAATGAATCTTCAACAACATTATTAACCGCAAACGAAATTATAAATAAATCTATTGAAGTTTCGGGAGGGAAGCGATTTAGTAATTCTGTTATTAGATTTAATTTTAGAAAGGCATATTATGTAGCGCGACGAGAACGTAATAACTTTTCCCTTTTAAGAATGGCAAAGGTGGATAATGATTCAGTTTTTGACTTGTTGACAAATGAAGGATTTCAAAGATTTATTTATCAAAAGGATGTAAAGTTAGAGGATTCGACAGTTAAAAAATATTCTGCTTCTGTTAATTCGGTACATTATTTTTCGGTTCTTCCTTATGGTTTAAATGATAAAGCTGTTAATAAAACATTGCTGGGAGAGGAGTATATTAAAGGTAAAGCGTATCATAAAATTAAAGTGACGTTTGATGAAAAAGGAGGGGGAGAGGACTTTGAGGATGTCTTTGTTTATTGGATTGATAAGCAATCGTATAAGGTGCATTATTTGGCATATTCATACAACGAAGATGACGGTAAAGGTTTACGGTTTAGAGAAGCCTATAACGAGCGATATATTAATGGATTACGCTTTGTAGATTATAATAACTTTAAGCCAGAAGTTGCATCAATCGAATTAATAGAGCTAGGAAAGGCATTTGAAGCTAATAAGTTAATATTATTGTCTAAAATTGAACTTGAGGGTGTTGAGGTAGATTTAATCAATAACCAAAATCTCTGATATTTTGGTATCCTTTGCGACGGTTACTTTATATAGGCTGGAATTATCATCTTCTGTCATAGCTTCGTATTTTTCTTCGCCCAATAAGCCATTTGCAAACATCGGTGTAGTGTTACTATGACCTACGATAAGAACTTTTTTACCTCTGGTGTTTTTTAAAAACTCTTCATAATTAATAGTTCCCGGGTTGTAGAACTGCAATCCTAAACCATTTGTTATAGTTGTAGGTAATGCTGTTTCTCTTGTTCTATTATAGTCTGTAGAATAGACAGCGTCTAAATTTTTATCTTTAAAATATTTGGCCCAACTTTCTGCACGGTTTTTTCCTTCAACTGTTAGCTTTGGATCGCGATTGGTTTTGTCAGACTTATCTTTTTCTGCGTGTCTTATCAAATAGTATACGGAACGGTCTTTATTGGTCGCTGATTTTTGCGCGCAGGATGAAAATGCAATAAGTGTAATTATTAATAGTAAAGAAAGATTTTTCATAAAATTAAGTGTTATTTATCGACATGGGATTTTTCTAGTGGCCCTTCCCAGATAACCTGTTCGATCATCCATTTACCATCTTCCTTTGAAAGCAATACAAAATCAATACCCCACCATGCAGTTATTTTACCTGCAGCTATATGGTTTCCAGAATCTAAAACTTCGACTTTTCTTATGATCTCATCGCCTTTCTGATTGTTATTTTTAAGAACCCGATTAGCATAGGCCATAGCTTCGTCAAAAGTCATCTGACTGGAATATTCATACGCATTGGTATTTTTATTTTTCCAATATCCAAATTTATAAAGCCGTGGTTTTAAAGCCGCTTTAAGCTTTAAGGAGTCGCCTTTATAAAATCCATCAATATAGTTGTTTAGTGTCTCTTCAATTAACGCTTTATCTGACGAATTTTGTGCTGTGACAAACAACGTTAATGCAAAAAAGAGGGAATAAATAATGGGCTTCATTATGAGAGCTATTTATTAGTTGTCTCAAATATAGCTTACTATTCTTTAAAGATTTTTAAAAAGTATGTTAAATTAAGCCTTAGGATGCTGCTTTTGACAAGGCCTCACTCACAATTGAAACCCCAGAAGAAGTACCTATGCGGTCGACTCCCAGATCTAAGTATTTAAATGCTGTTTCTGCATCTCTAATTCCACCAGAGGCTTTTATTTTTAATCTGCTTTTTACGGTTTTTTTCATTATTTTAACTGCCGTAAGTGTGGCACCGCTTTTCGAAAAGCCTGTGGACGTTTTAACATAATCTGCATTTGCATCTATACAAATCTCACATGCTTTAACAATTTCATTCTTTGAGAGCTCACTAATTTCTAAAATTACTTTTAGAGGAACAAAGCCAATAGCTCTTTTTACATCTGCAATATCTTTAAGAACAGCTAAATAATTTTTACTTTTTAATCGACCTATATTCATAACCATATCAATTTCAGTCGCCCCTTGTTCTATCGCTTTTTTAGCTTCAAATATTTTTGCTTCGGTAGACATGGCGCCTAAAGGAAAACCAACTACAGTACAAATTTTAACATTAGATCTAACTAAAGCTTGTTTTGCAATGTTTACATAGGAGCTATTAATACAAACAGCGTAAAACTGATGGATTAATGCTTCTTTACAAAGTTGTAAAATCTCGCCTTCGGTTGCTGAAGGACTCAATAAGGTGTGGTCTATAAATTTATTAAATTCCATTTAAATTATATAAGTAGGTTAAAATAATTAGCTATAGCAATTCTCTTTTTTTGTAGAGGGATTACCAGACATGTTAATAAGTCTTAAGTAGTATTGGAATTAAATAGCTCGACTAAATTAATAATTTCTCCGTTAAAACGCATGTTTTAGACTTAATATTGCATGCATTTCATCGAAAAATTAAGGGTATAAAGGTAATCTGCTGAATATGAGATTAAAAAATTGGATCAATTCCTAAGATAAAAAAAGCAACACTTCAATAAATTGATAGAATCTCAATCTATTTCAATGTTGCTTTATATTCCTACCTTACAGCAGGACCAACCAATCAATATATAGACTTATTTAAATGTAAATTGTTACATTTGGTTTACAATTCTTCGGTAACCATGCTTTCCTCGTTTCTAAATACGAGTGTATTGTCGAACTCGTCAAGTAGTATGATACTATCGACCGATACTTTACCAGATAAGATCTCTTTACTGAGCTCATTTAGAACTTCTTTTTGTATCACTCGCTTAACAGGTCTTGCGCCATATTCTGGATTATACCCTTTTTCTGCTAAATAATTCACAGCTTCTGGTGTGGCATCAAAGGTTATGCCTTGCTTAGCAATCATTTTAGTGACGTTCTTAAGCTGTAAACCAACAATATCTACAATATTTTCTTTTGATAATGGTGTAAACATTATGGTGTCATCTATCCGATTTAAGAACTCAGGTCTAACGCTCTGTTTTAAAAGCCCCAGGACATCGACCTTAGCACTCTCAATTGCAGAGTTGATGTCTTTAGTTGCCTCAAAACGCTCTTGTATTATTTGACTTCCCATATTAGAGGTCATAATGATAATAGTGTTTTTAAAATCTGCGATTCGGCCTTTGTTATCTGTTAAACGACCTTCATCCAGGACCTGCAAGAGAATATTAAATGTGTCTGGGTGTGCTTTTTCAATTTCATCTAAGAGCACTACCGAGTAAGGTTTACGTCTAACGGCTTCTGTTAATTGTCCGCCTTCATCATAGCCAACATAACCTGGAGGTGCACCTACAAGTCTGCTAACAGCATGTCGTTCCTGATATTCGCTCATATCAATCCGTGTCATAGCATTTTCGTCATCGAACAAGTATTCGGCCAAAGCTTTGGCAAGTTCTGTCTTACCAACACCAGTTGTTCCTAAAAATAGAAATGTACCAATTGGCTTTTGTGGATTTTGTAAACCTGCTCTAGAACGACGCACAGCATCACTAACCGCTTCAATTGCCTCTTCCTGGCCTACGACACGTTTGTGTAATTCGTCCTCAAGTTTTAAAAGTTTCTCACGCTCGCTTTGTATCATTTTTGTTACTGGAATCCCAGTCCATTTCGCGACCACATCAGCTATATCTTCATAGGTAACTTCCTCTTTAATTAGGGCCGTTTCCTGCTGCTCTGATAATTGCTTTTGGTAAGCCTCCAATTGCTCGGTGGCTTCTTTTATTTTTCCGTATCTAATTTCTGCAACCTTACCATAGTTACCTTCACGTTCTGCACGCTCTGCTTCTAACTTGTAGTTTTCAATATCTTGTTTAACGGATTGTACATTATCTACAGTTTCTTTTTCGCTTTTCCATTTAGCATTGAGCTCATTACGCTCTTCTTTTAAATTTGCTAATTCAGATTTTAAAGATTTTAATTTATTCTCATCTTTTTCGCGTTTAATTGCTTCATGCTCAATCTCTAATTGCATGATTTTACGATCTAAAACATCGAGTTCTTCGGGTTTAGAGTTAATCTCCATTCGTAATTTTGAAGCCGCTTCATCCATAAGGTCGATAGCTTTATCTGGTAAAAATCGATTTGTGATATAGCGATTAGAAAGTTCTACCGCTCCAATAATAGCTTCGTCTTTAATGCGAACTTTATGATGAGTTTCATATTTTTCTTTAATACCGCGTAAAATTGAAATGGCACTTTCTGTGTCTGGCTCATTAACAGCCACTTTTTGAAAACGGCGTTCTAAGGCCTTGTCTTTTTCAAAATACTTTTGATATTCGTCCAAGGTTGTTGCGCCAATCGCTCTTAACTCGCCACGAGCCAAAGCAGGTTTTAAAATATTTGCGGCATCCATAGCGCCCTGACCACCACCAGCACCTACTAAGGTGTGGATCTCATCAATAAACAATACGATATCACCATCACTTGTGGTTACCTCTTTGATTACAGCTTTAAGACGCTCTTCAAACTCGCCCTTATATTTTGCTCCTGCAATCAACGCGCCCATATCTAAAGCAAAAATTTGTTTGTCTTTTAGATTTTCTGGGACATCACCATCTATAATTCTATGAGCTAGGCCTTCCGCAATTGCTGTTTTACCTGTACCTGGTTCTCCCACTAATATTGGGTTGTTCTTAGTACGACGCGATAAAATCTGGAGAATTCTACGAATTTCTTCGTCACGCCCTATAACAGGGTCTAGTTTACCATCTCTGGCTAATTGGTTTAGGTTTTTTGCATATTTATTTAAGGCGTTATAGGTTTCTTCCTGGCTTTGAGAAGTCACCCGGTCTCCTTTGCGTAGCTCTTCGATAGCAGCAATTAATCCTTTTTCTGTGACACCTTGATCCTTAAGTATTTGTGCAATTTTGCTTTTAGACTTAAAGATAGCTAAAACCAAATGTTCGATGGACACAAAGTCGTCGTTCATCTTCTTAGCTACTATTGATGCTTCATTTAAAGTTTTACTAGCTTCTCGAGACAGCATGATATCGCCTCCAGAGACTTTAGCAAAGCTTTCTAACTCTTTGTCTAATATTTGTTGAAGTATTGCAATGTTTACATTCAACTTTTTAAGCAAAAATGGAAGTACATTTTCATCGACCTCAAACAGGGCCTTAAATATATGCTCGTTCTCTATTTGCTGATGACCAAAACCCTGAGCAAGCTGTTGTGCCTGCTGTATGGCTTCTTGTGATTTAATGGTATAATTGTTAAAATTCATATATTTTATGTTTTTGACTCCTTTAGAAGGAATTTTGTCTTTATTTTGTTATTTTACAAGTAGAGAAAGCAATAATCCTACCATTTAAAAAGCGGTATGATCTAACGACAAAATGTCTGCTTTTATGCGTGTTAGCGTGACTTTTTGTCTGCATAAATAGGTATGAAATCAGGATTTAAGGTAATACAAATTTATAGTTATGGGAATTTTTAATAAGATATTTAGTGGCTCATCAGAATCTAAGGAAGAAAAGACGCTTCCTTGGAATGCATTAACTGACAGCAATCAATTACAAGACATTGTTGAAAATTCTAAAACCAAAACTCAACTCATTTTTAAGCACTCCACACGTTGTGGTATTAGTCGAATGGTGATGAATCACTTTGTATCTGCCTATGACCCAGATCTAAATGTGGACTTATACTATCTGGATCTATTGAATTATCGGGAGGTATCAAATAAAATTAGGGATCAGTTCGGTGTGATCCATGAGTCTCCACAATTACTTATTATAAAAAATGGAGAGGTGGTAACCCACGCCTCACATGGTGCTATAAATGATATTGATATAGCGAGATATTTATAGGCGAATTTTTCTCTCTGTTTGGTGCTTATATGAAAATGTAGTATTTTTAATACACTCTAACGATCTGCAATTCTGACACTTAACTTCTGTCTTATAGTGTGGTTTAGCTATTAAATCATTATTATGAAGTTAGAAAAACGCTTACTTTTTAGTCTGCTATTTTCCTGTTTATTTTTATTAAATGCACAAGACTTAAAACGAAAACACTGGAAATCCTTACACGATCAAGGTCTAAAATTCTATAAGCAAGATTCATTTGAGCAAGCCCACGCCTTACTAAAAGATGCCTTTACCATAGCACAATTGTATGATATCAATAAGGATAAATATGGGAGCTCCTTATATTATTATTATAAGGTAAATATTGCTACTAATAACTTTAATCTTATTGACTCCTTGACGCTTACACAAAAGCTTATTGATTTTTCAGAACACTTAAGGGCTAATAAGCGCATAGCGTATTCTAAAAAGATTGGTACGGTAGCAGACCTAATGATGCATAACGGAAAGTTTAAAGCTGCTACAGCGCTTTATAAAAAACGTAAGGATGATTTAGAAAAAGAGGGATTGGTAACTGACTCGATATATGCAAAAACACTTTATGGGCTTGGTAAAAGTTATATTGGTACTGGTGAACATTATACGATGGCCAAAACCTATTTAGAACAGGCATTAGACCTTATTTATAGTCTACCATCAATCGAAGCATTACAACCAAATGCTATTAGGTTAGAGCTGATGCTATGCTATCATAGGTTGGGTGAAATAACTGAATCAAAAAAGATAATTCAAAAAGCACTCGATGCGTCAATCGCTAAATCTGGAAAAATAAGTAAGGGTCACGGAATCTTATTGAGTAAAATAGGAATTAATTACTTTGATCTTGGATTATATAAAGATGCATATAATAGTGAGTCTAGAGCCGTTAAAATTTTTGAGGAAATCTCTTATAAACACTATGATTATATGGTCGCCAACTATTATTTGGGATATCTGGAAGAATATTTGAATAACAACTATTTAGTGGCGATTGACAATTATAAAATAGCTAAACATTATTATGAGACTGAAAATAAAACAGATGATCAAATTTTTGCGGCCATTTTAGGGAGAATAGCATTAAATTATGATAAGATTGGTGATTATGAGAATGCCATAAAATTTTGCAAACAAGCGCTTAGTGCACCAGCAATAAGCGAAAAAACGAAGAGTATCCGGCTAATGGATTTAGGATATTTTTATTATAACATGGGGCAATATGCACTGGCACACCGTACTTATGAAGACGCCTTAACCGCCATGAAAATTTCCCATGATGATAGCCATTCAGAATATGCCAAACTTCTCAATAACATCGGTAAATTATATTTTGAGGAAAATAATTTTGAAGAAGCGCTTGCTTATTTTGAAACTGCATTAACTAAAATTAAAGCTCATAAAAATCATAGCGAGGAAAAATGGCATGACTTTTATAGCTATTTCTTAAACGACTACGCTAAAACCTTATTTGAGATGGGTAAAACAGAAGAGTCGATTAAACTCTTGAAAAAAAATCTGGATTATTTTGATAGTAATGATAAACCAAAAAATGAAGCATATTTTAATAGGAAGTACAGTCTCGCTAAGGCTTATAATCTATTAGGTAACTATAATGACGCCTTACCATTAATAAAGGAAGCGACAGAAAACTTAGGGAAGATGCTTGGAAAGGACCACGTAGACTACGGAAATTTTTTAAAAACCTTAAGTGAAACTTATTTTGGCTTAGGAAATAATGATAAGGGCGTTGCGACATTAGAAGCCTCTAACACAGTCTTTATTAGTCAGGTAGATAAAATATTTAGGTTTAGTAGTGAGAACGAAAAGCAAGCCTTTTTAAAAATGCTAACACGTAATTTTAACCAGATGCAATCCATTGCAACCCATACAAAAGTGAATCATCATGGATTAAATGCTGTGAATTTAAATAATCAGCTAATGTTAAAAGGGCTGTTATTAAATAACTCTAAGGACATCACTTTTAAACTAAAATCTCTTAATGATGAAGAAATAAATAATAAAATAAAAACCTATAGAATCTTAAAATCTAAATTTAGTAAGCTTATAACACAATACGATAGCAAAAGAAAACAGGATTTAGATAGTTTAAAATTACTTCTCAATGCTAAAGAAGTAGAGCTCGTAAGGCTATATACTACTAATTTTAAAGATGGAATTTCTTTGCAACGGGATTGGAAACGTATAAAGGATAGGTTAAAGCCTGATGAGGTCGCCATCGAATTTTCTCACTTTAACCTAACGAAGGATAACAAACTTTCTGATGAGGTGATGTATGTCGCTTATTTAATAAGGCCATTAGTCGAATTTCCCAAATTAATCCTTTTGTTTAAAGAATCTGAACTAAAGCAACTTAAGTTTAAGAAAACCAACGACCAACTGTATTCTAATTCGGCGTTATATCAATTAATCTGGAAGCCTTTATCAGAACATTTAAAAAACACCTCGAAAATATACTACGCACCTAGTGGTATGTTAAATGAAATTTCCTATGCCGCAATTTACGATGGTGAAGACGCCTTGATCAATCGGTATAATTTAGTACAATTGAGTAGTACTTATAAACTTTTCGAAGCTGCTGCACCTTTAAGAAAAACATCGACATTATTAATAGGTGGCATTACTTACGATTATGCTTTACAGAAAGACAATAAAAGTAGTACTGCCATGGCGGCAAAACAGTCTTTTTTAGATAATATGGCGTTCAGCCAAAGTCGAGGTACAAAAAACAGAGGCGAAAGTTGGGAATATTTAGAAGGTACGTCTCAGGAAGTCGATAATTTAAATAAACTATTAAAAACTAATAAGACTGAGGTAGCTGTCTTAACTACAACCGAGGCTACAGAAGCCAATTTTAAAAGTATTAGTGGAAATAGTCCCAATCTAATTCATATTGCCACTCACGGTTTCTTTTTCGAAAATTTAAACAGAGATCGTTCTCAGGAATCAAATTTAAGTACTGAAGACAATTACAGATTGGCATTCGACCCCTTACTACGGTCTGGCTTAATTATGGCAGGCGCTAATTATGCTTGGAAACATAATAATTATCCTCCAGGCGAAGAAGAAGATGGTATTTTAACCGCCTTAGAGATATCAAATTTAGATTTATCCAACACCGACCTTGTGGTTTTAAGTGCCTGTAAAACGGGTTTAGGTGATATTGATGGGAGCGAAGGCGTTTACGGGTTGCAACGTGCGTTTAAAATGGCAGGTGTAGATAAACTGATCATGAGCTTATGGGAAGTCCCCGATGCCGAAACAGCTATTTTTATGAAAACCTTTTACAATAATTGGTTAGAGGGAACTGCTATAAGAGATGCATTTAACAACACACAACGCCAGTTATATAATCGTTACAAATCCGAACCGCACAAGTGGGCTGCGTTTGTGCTCTTTGAATAATCCTATAGAATCTGAAATTTATTTAATGATCTTATTTTGTTGATTTAAAGCGATTTAAATAAATTTTTTTTATATATTAGTGTTGCTATTAATCATATCCTCAGAAAGATATTTCTTTTTATTTCTTCCCGAATCGTAATCAAAATAGGTGTGCTTAGAGGGTAAAAAACCTTTTAGATATGACAAGATTACGTTGCTTTGGAATAATTTTATTAATTTCTTTTCTCTCCTTCACACAAAACAACACTATAAATTATAAGGCTTTAGTTAAAGATAATTCTGGGAATCCCTTATCGAGTCAGAATATTGATATAAGATTTACAATATTCGTTGGTCCGACTCAGGTTTATCAAGAGACTCATGTCACATCAACTGACACTAATGGTATTGCCATAATTAATATTGGCGCAGGTACAACAGGCGATAATTTTTCGACCATTGATTGGGTGTCCGGTACCACATCCTTAAAAACTGAAATAGATTCTGGAGCAGGCTTTGTAGATTTAGGAACAACCGAATTTAAAGCTGTCCCCTATGCGTTAAACGTTTTAAATTCATCTGGTTTTCCCAATGGCGATATTACTATTAATGGAAAACTTCGAGTAAATGAGGATTCCCCGTCTTTTAGTGACAACGCTATAGAAGGCATTAAAACTTACAACCCAAATTCATTCACAGATTCTAAAGGCGTATATGGTAGTAACACCATTGACGACTTTTATGGTATTGGGGTTCAGGGTGATGGTGGCTATCAAGGTGTAAGAGGTCAGGTTGGAGGTACAGGAGACAATTTCTATTATGGGGTTTCGGGTTCTGCCTATGGGTCAAATTTAGGTACTAATTATGGGGTCTATGGCTATGCAGCTGGAGGTGCAACAAACTATGCAGTTTACGCAGCAGGAGATATGGCGCATACAGGGGCATTGATTAATGCCTCAGATCGGAAATTGAAAACTAACATACAGCAAATAGATGCGAATTCTGCTTTACAGTTAATAAGGCAATTAAACCCGAGTTCTTACACTTTTAAAGCTGAATATGTAAAAACGATGCATGTGTCAGCGAAGCCCCAGATGGGATTTATAGCGCAAGAACTACAGGAAGTATTTCCACAATTAGTTTCTACAAACAAACATCCAGGTGCCACCAAAACTGATCCTTCTGTTGACTATATGGGTGTTAATTATATTGGTCTAATACCGGTTTTAACTGCAGGTATAAAGGAACAACAAAGCATTATTGACCGACAACAACAAACTATTCATGCGCAGGAACAAGTATTGCAGAATCTGTTAGCAAGGGTTGAAGCACTTGAAAATCGTAATTAATAAAGGAATTATGAAAACGATTTATACGTCTATATTCCTGCTCACTTTATGTTTCAATGTGTCAGCTCAAACTATTGAAAAAAGTAGTATTGATAGTGGAGGATCAACTGTTTCTAATGCAAACTTAACTGTATTATTTACTCTAGGTGAAGTACACGTTAATGAAATTCTTACACCAACAATAAAAGTTTCACAAGGTTTTATTGGCCCTTTGAATGGCTGCTTAGCACTAAGTCAATCTGCAGAAAACTTGGAAATAATTTATGATGGCCAAGGAAACGTAGACACCGTAAATACCTGGTTAGCCAATAACGGTAATGCAACTGTAAACTCATCATGTGGGGAGGTTAATTGGTCCTATAACATTATTGATGATTTTTTAGAAGATTCTGATGGGGACTTCGTTGCCGACCGATTGTATATTGAAATTGAATTTATTGCTAGTGCAACAGGAGGGGACCAGGTATCTACGACAGCCTTTATAATATTCGATGATTTTGCCACAGCAGGTGAAAGTGCAGGGAATGGTGGTGCAATTTGTGATGAAAGTTTTCCTATAAGCAATTTTGATGATGATATATCTTTTCCTGGAAATGGGGTAAACTATACGGACTCAAAATTTGCATCCTCTACATTCGAAATCACACAAACCTTTGGGAAACCTGGGTTACAATTAT
>JABDKL010000206.1 GCA_013002225.1 Winogradskyella sp. | reverse complement strand
TTTACTGTTTTTTCTGGAAATAACTCTTGAATAGCTATGACTGCATCAAGATTAGTCCGTGCCGTAATATAATCCGAATAATCCTCGCCAGAATAGGTGCCAATAAAAATATAATCATTCCATGGCATCACATCGCCACCTTCCACATGACATTCCTCAGGAAGTACAATTAAATCGTCCTTATCTATTTTTTCAATAACGTGTTTAATCGCCTCAAACTCCCGTTCTCTATCTGGCAAGATATTAGCTTTAATAAGTTTATCTTCAATTACGAAAGCAATATCCCGAGAAAAAATTTGATTATACTCCGGAATTATTTCTGGTCTATAAACAGTGACGTCATACTTTTTAAGAACATCATAAACAGCTTTCATTTCCTTAACCATATCTTGTTCTATAGGATAAGTTCCAGCTTGGATATGCTCCACAGATTTTGGATCATATGCTTCTTCTAAAGAAGGAATTGGTCCGTTACTTTTTGCTGTACCTAAAATAACTGCTCTAAGTCGAGAGGTTTCGTTTTGAATATTTAGTTTCATAAAAAAACATAAAAAAGCCTCATATTAAATATGAAGCTTATTTCTATTAATAATTATTTAACGATTATTGATCGATTTAAATGCTCTATGCGTTTCTCCAATATAGAGTTGTCTTGGCCTACCAATGGGCTCATTTCTTAAACGCATTTCTCTCCATTGAGAAATCCATCCTGGCAAGCGTCCTAATGCAAACATTACTGTGAACATTTCTACAGGAATGCCCATGGCTCTATAAATTATACCTGAGTAAAAGTCTACATTTGGATATAATTTTCTTTCAACGAAATATGGATCTTCTAAGGCTTCCTTCTCTAATGCTTTGGCGATATCTAAAATAGGATCTTCAACACCCAAATCACTTAAAACTTCGTCTGCAGCCTTTTTAATGATCTTGGCTCTAGGATCAAAATTCTTATAAACACGATGGCCGAATCCCATTAGTCTAAACGGATCATTTTTGTCTTTAGCCTTAGCCATATACTTTTTAGTATCACCACCATCTTCTTTGATAGCTTCTAACATTTCTAAAACCGCCTGGTTTGCACCACCATGCAACGGTCCCCATAATGCGGAAATACCTGATGCCAAAGACACAAAGAGACCAGCGTGTGACGAACCTGCTATTCTTACTGTGGATGTAGAACAGTTTTGCTCGTGATCTGCGTGTAAGATTAATAATTTATCTAAGGCATCAACTAATATAGGATTTTGCTCATATTCCCCATTAGGGCTTTTAAACATCATCTTTAATACATTTTCAACATAATCTAATGTATTACTACCATAGTCCAGTGGTAATCCTTGTTTTTTACGCATTGTCCACGCTACCAAAACAGGAAATTTACCTAAAATTCTAACTATAGAATTATACATAGCTTCCTCTGAATTAACGTCTACAGAACTAGGGTAAAATGCTGTTAAAGCGCTGGTTAAAGATGACAACACACCCATTGGATGAGCGGTCTTAGGAAATGCATCCAGTATCTTTTTAATATCATCGTCTACAAAAGAATGTGCTTTGATATCCTCATGAAATTTATCTAATTCTTCTTGTGTTGGTAATTCTCCAAAAATTAATAAATAAGCAACTTCTAAAAAATCTGCTTTTTCTGCTAATTCTTCAATAGAATAACCTCTATATCTTAAAATTCCTTTTTCGCCATCTAAAAATGTAATAGCACTTTCACAACTCCCTGTGTTTTTATAACCCGGATCAATAGTTATAACCCCTCCTGTCGAACTTCTTAAGGTCTTAACATCTATTGCAACTTCGTTTTCGGTGCCCACTATAAGTGGAAAATCATACTTTTCTCCGTTAATTTCTAGGGTAGCTTTATCTGACATTCTTCTTGAATTTGTTTAATTTTTAAGGATTGTAAATTTACAAAATATCAGTTGATTTAAGAAGGGTATTTATAATCGATTTAACAATTATATAACCTGTAATTATATTATACTGAAAATTAAGATTGAAATAGAATTCTTCATCTTATTTTTGCAACAATATCGGATTTTAGACAATGTATAGACACATACTTTTATTAATAATATTTAGTTTCTTTATTCATTTTTGCAACGCACAGATTGTTAATGTCGAATCATTAAGACGTGCTTCTGATACTTCAAAATGGTCTGGTTCTGCCAGTCTTGATATTGGCTTAATTAAAAACACGAATTCTATATTTAGGATAACCAACCGATTACGGTTACAATATAACACTGAAAAGAATCTCTATCTTTTTATCAACGACATAAATTTACAACGGATTGAAGACAACTCGTTTGTAAATCGTGGTATTCAGCATTTAAGATATAATCTAAAAATTAGAGAACGAATTAAGCTCGAAGCATTTGCACAAAGTCAATATGACGCCATATCAGACATAAAATTTAGAGGACTTCTAGGAGCTGGCCCTCGTTTTAAACTTTCAAAAAACAAGAACTACAGATACTATTTAGGCACGCTTATAATGTATGAATATGAGGAAGCATCAGATAATTCAATAGCTGTTTTAGGAGATTTTAGAGGAAGTACCTATTTTTCATTTAGTATGTATCCGCTTGAAAATTTATCTATAGTAAGCACTACTTATTACCAACCATTGCTTAAGCGTCTTGCCGATTTTAGAATCTCTAATGAAACTTCTATTGCTATTAAGGTATTAGAAAATTTGGCATTTAAAACTACATTAAATTATAATTTTGATGCTAGCCCAATTATTGGCATTCCTAAAACACAATACGAATTAACTAATGGCATCGTTTTTACATTTGATTGATTCTCAATAAAAAACTGCCACCTCATATTAATAAGGTGACAGTATTACATCTTATTTTCTATTAGCATTTAAGATTTGACCTTAAACGCATTTTCTTTAGGAAAATAGGCAACTTCTCCGAGCTGTTCTTCAATTCTTAACAATTGATTGTACTTTGCCATACGATCACTACGAGAAGCAGAACCGGTTTTTATTTGCCCCGTATTTAAAGCCACAGCCAAATCGGCAATTGTATTATCTTCCGTTTCACCAGATCTATGAGACATCACTGAAGTATAACCTGCATTATGTGCCATATTAACCGCAGAAATAGTTTCGGTTAATGTACCTATTTGGTTTACCTTAATTAAAATTGAATTTGCTATACCATTATTTATACCACGAGATAAACGGTCTACGTTGGTTACAAATAAGTCGTCACCCACCAATTGTACTTTATCACCAATTTTATCAGTTAAATATTTCCAACCTTCCCAATCGTTTTCATCCATACCATCCTCAATTGAAATAATTGGGTACTTAGATGCTAATTCTGCTAAATAATCTGCTTGCTCATTACTTGTGCGCACTTTACCAGATCCACCTTCAAAAATAGAATAATCGTATTTTCCATCTTTGTAAAATTCAGCAGCGGCACAATCTAATGCGATCATAACATCATCGCCTAAATTGTAACCTGCATTAGCAACGGCTTTCTTAATGGTATCGAGCGCATCTTCTGTACCTCCTTCAAGATTTGGCGCAAAGCCACCTTCATCCCCTACTGCAGTACTTAAACCTCTATCGTGTAGAACTTTTTTTAGATTATGAAAAATCTCAGTTCCCATTTGCATGGCATGGGTAAAGTTCTTGGCTTTTACTGGCATTACCATAAATTCCTGAAACGCTATTGGAGCATCACTGTGTGATCCGCCATTAATAATGTTCATCATTGGTACTGGTAAAGTATTAGCAGATACACCGCCTACATACCTGTATAATGGCATTCCTAATTCATTAGCCGCGGCTTTTGCAACGGCAAGAGACACCCCTAAAATGGCATTAGCTCCAAGTTTGGATTTATTTTTAGTGCCATCTAATTCTATCATTAGCAAGTCTATTGCATTTTGCTCGAAAACAGATACACCTAAAAGCTCCTGAGCAATAATTGTATTAACGTTTTCCACTGCATTTTTAACCCCTTTTCCCATAAAGGCATCTCCACCATCTCTCAACTCCACAGCTTCATGTTCGCCAGTAGACGCACCGGAAGGCACCGCCGCTCTTCCCATTATCCCATTTTCTGTAACGACATCTACCTCTACCGTAGGATTACCTCTTGAGTCTAAAATTTGTCTTGCGTGTACATTAATTATAATGCTCATAAGTTCTTATTTTGTTATTAAATCTTAACCAAATCTACAAAATTATAGAATGAAATTGATTGGCTTATTTTATTATTACGATTATTAGTTACTATAATGTTTTCGGAACTAAAAAATCGCAACAAAAGATATCTTTTATTGCGATTTTTCAGGCTTTAGTTTTTTAAACTTTCTATAAACTGATCAAACAGATAATTAGAATCATTTGGACCAGGACTTGCTTCTGGGTGGTATTGCACAGAGAAACATTTTTTATCTTTAATTTTTAAACCGGCTACCGTGTCATCGTTAAGATGTACATGTGTAATTTCTACATTACTTTTGGCTTCGGTCTCCTCTCTATTAATGGCAAAACCATGATTTTGCGAGGTTATTTCACCTTTACCAGTAATTAAATTTTTTACAGGATGATTAATTCCTCTATGACCATTATGCATTTTGTAGGTTGAGATTCCATTAGCTAATGCAATTACTTGGTGGCCTAAACAAATACCAAATAAGGGTTTGTTGTTAGCAATAACTTCTTTTGCTACAGCTTGTGCTTCAACTAGTGGTTCTGGATCGCCAGGGCCGTTAGATAAGAAATAACCATCTGGGTTAAAAGCAGCTAAGTCTTCGAATTTAGAATTATAAGGAAATACTTTAATATAGGCATCTCGCTTTGCTAAATTTCTAAGGATGTTCTTTTTAATACCGATGTCTAAAGCAGCTATCTTATATTTAGCGTTCGCGTCACCATAATAATAAGGCTCCTTAGTAGACACCTTAGATGCAAGCTCTAAACCCTCCATTGAAGGCACTTCGGCTAATTGTGATTTTAATTTCTCTATATCATCAACTTCGGTAGAGATTACAGCATTCATAGCGCCGTGATCTCTTATATAACTCACCAGAGCTCTTGTGTCTACATCTGCAATAGCAAGCGTATTGTGTTCTTCAAAAAAGCCTTCTAAAGAGTTATCTGCTCCCGGTCTTGAATACTCAAAGCTAAAATTTTTACAGATAAGGCCAGCTATTTTAATGTTATCAGATTCGACCTCATCTTTCTTTGTGCCATAGTTACCGATATGTGCATTAGTTGTTACCATTAATTGCCCATAATATGATGGGTCTGTAAAAATTTCCTGGTAACCTGTTGTGCCTGTGTTGAAACAGACTTCCCCAAATGCAGAACCTTCTTTACCTATAGATTTACCATAAAAAATAGTCCCATCTGCTAATAGAATTAAAGCCTTTTTTCTTTGTTTGTACTTCATGTGTTGTGTTATTAAGATCCTTAACTTTAATACACTGTTATAGTGCCTAAAACAGAACCTTTGGTTTTACAAAATTCCAAAAAAAAAGGATAAACTAAAATAGTTTATCCTTGATATTTATTAATGCTTATTAACATTTATTCTTCTTCGTTTGAAGCTTTAGTCTCAGCTACAGGTGCAGTAGTAGTTGCTTTCTTACCACCTCTTCTACTTCTACGTGTAGTTTTCTTCTCTGGCTTACCAGCATTGTACAGCTCGTTATAATCAACCAACTCAATCATTGCCATATCTGCGTTATCACCTAATCGGTTACCTAACTTAATAATACGTGTATAACCACCTGGACGATCTCCAATTTTTGGTGCTACGTCTCTAAACAATTCTGCAACAGCATCTTTTTGTCTTAATTTAGACATGACGATACGTCTGTTGTGCGTTGTATCTGTTTTAGACTTAGTGATCATTGGCTCCACAAACTGCTTTAAAGCTTTTGCTTTAGCAACAGTAGTGTTAATACGCTTATGCTCTATTAAAGAACAAGCCATATTAGCTAACATCGCCTTTCTATGCGCTGTTTGTCTTCCTAAGTGATTGAATTTTTTTCCGTGTCTCATGACCTTTGTTTTATCATCTTGCTACCAAACTCTTTTAATTGAGGAGCAAAATATGATTAATTAAAATTATTATTAGTCTTTATCTAATTTGTATTTGCTTAAATCCATCCCAAAGTTAAGACCTTTTACATTTACTAGTTCTTCTAGTTCTGTAAGAGACTTTTTACCAAAGTTTCTGAATTTCATTAAATCATTCTTATTAAATGATACTAAATCACCTAATGTATCAACTTCTGCGGCCTTTAAACAATTTAAAGCACGCACAGAAAGATCCATATCGACCAATTTAGTTTTTAACAACTGTCTCATATGAAGTGATTCTTCATCGTAAGTTTCAGTTTGTGCAATTTCATCAGCTTCAAGTGTAATACGCTCATCTGAGAATAACATGAAGTGGTGAATTAATATTTTAGCAGCTTCTGTTAAAGCATCTTTAGGATTAATAGATCCATCAGTTTGTATTTCGAAAACTAATTTTTCGTAATCTGTTTTTTGCTCTACACGGAAGTTTTCTATACTGTACTTTACATTCTTAATAGGCGTGTAAATTGAATCAGTAAATATTGTTCCGATTGGCGCAGATGCTTTTTTATTTTCTTCAGCAGGAACATAGCCTCTACCTTTCTCGATAGTAAGTTCCATATTGATATTTACCTTTGGATCTAAGTTACAGATTACTAAATCTGTATTTAGTACTTGGAAACCAGAAATAAATTTCTGAAAATCACCTGCAGTAATTTGATCTTGACCTGAAATAGAAATCGTTACTGTTTCATTATCAATTTCATCAATTTGACGCTTAAAGTTCACTTGCTTTAAGTTCAAAATCATTTCTGTAACGTCTTCAACAACTCCGGAGATCGTAGAAAATTCGTGATCTACACCTTCTATTCTTACTGAAGTAATTGCAAAACCTTCTAAAGATGATAATAATACTCGTCTTAAAGCATTACCTACTGTTAATCCATATCCTGGTTCTAAAGGTCTGAATTCGAACTTGCCTTCGAAATCAGTAGAATCAATCATGATTACTTTATCTGGTTTCTGAAAATTTAATATTGCCATTTTTATCTTCGTTTTAATTGTTATTTAGTTGCGCGGTTTTTAAGTTTGAAGACTTCTTATAAACCCTTTGGCTAAATACCAATGTGATTAATTTATTATTTTGAATAAAGTTCAACGATAAATTGCTCGTTGATTTGCTCTGGAATTTGAATTCTTGCAGGAACAGCTACATAAGTACCTTCCATTGTATCATTATTCCAAGTAATCCATTCGTAAACATTACTAGAATTAGCTAATGAATTTTGTATAGCTTCTAAAGATTTAGACTTTTCTCTAACACCAACAACATCTCCAGCTTTTAATTGGTAAGAAGGAATATTAACCTTTTCACCATTAACTGTAATGTGTCTGTGAGATACTAATTGTCTAGCAGCACTTCTAGTTGGTGCAATACCCATTCTGTAAACAACGTTATCTAAACGCGATTCACATAATTGAAGTAATACTTCACCAGTAATACCTTGAGCAGCAGTTGCTCTTTTAAACATATTTCTGAATTGCTTTTCTAATACACCATAAGTATATTTAGCTTTTTGCTTCTCCATTAATTGGATTGCATATTCAGATTTTTTACCTCTTCTTTTATTAGCGCCGTGCTGTCCAGGTGGGTAATTTCTTTTTTCGAAAGCCTTATCGTCTCCGAAAATCGCTTGTCCGAATTTACGGGCGATTTTAGTTTTAGGACCAGTATATCTTGCCATTTTAAATTGTTTTTAAGAGTGATTAATGAATTAAGGTCTTAATCTTATCCTTCAAAAATCGTTGATCTCTTGTTGATACTTGATTATTTATTTTTCAGTTTGCAAATTTACGTATAAAAAATTAATATCAACTGCATTACAGTTGATATTAATAATTTAAAGTATAAATTACACTCTTCGTCTTTTTGGTGGGCGACAACCGTTATGTGGTAATGGCGTAACATCAATGATTTCTGCTACTTCAATACCTGCATTATGTATAGATCTTATAGCAGATTCTCTACCATTACCTGGACCTTTTACATAAACCTTAACTTTCTTTAAACCAGCTTCCTTGGCAACACCTGCAGCATCTTCTGCAGCTAATTGCGCAGCGTAAGGTGTATTCTTTTTAGAACCTCTAAAACCCATTTTACCAGCTGATGACCAAGAAATTACGTCACCTTTTTTATTTGTTAAAGATATAATGATGTTATTAAATGAAGCTGTTATATGTGCTTCACCGATCGCATCAACAATTACTTTACGTTTTTTTGTACTTGACTTTGCCATACTTATTATAGTTTTTAGTTGTTAGTTTTTAGTTATTGGAATCCTAGACTTTTACATTTCAGACAGATTCTTCTAACGTCCAAATACTAATGACTAATGTCTTTTAATTATTATTTAGTTACTTTTTTCTTGTTAGCAACCGTTTTTCTTCTACCTTTTCTTGTACGAGAGTTGTTCTTAGTGCGCTGACCTCTTAATGGAAGACCTGCTCTATGACGAATACCTCTGTAACATCCAATATCCATTAATCGCTTAATGTTTAATTGGGTTTCAGAACGTAATTCACCTTCGATTTTAAATGAACCAACTGCTTCACGGATCGCTCCGATTTCTTCGTCAGTCCAATCTTGTACTTTAGTGCTTTCGTCTACTTTAGCTTCTGCTAAAATTTCTTTTGCTCTGCTTCTACCTACTCCGTAGATATAAGTTAAAGAGATAACTCCTCTTTTCTGTTTTGGTATGTCTACACCTGCAATTCTTGCCATAATTACCCTTGTCTTTGTTTGAATCTAGGATTCTTTTTGTTAATGACGTAAAGTCTACCTTTTCTGCGCACAAGTTTACAGTCTGCGCTTCTTTTCTTTACTGATGCTCTTACTTTCATCGTATTAGTATCTATAAGTTATGCGAGCCTTCGTTAAATCGTAAGGACTCATTTCTAATTTTACTTTATCACCTGGTAATAATTTAATATAATGCATACGCATTTTACCAGAGATATGTGCGGTCACAATATGACCATTTTCTAATTCTACACGGAACATAGCATTTGACAATGCTTCTATTATTGTTCCGTCTTGTTCTATTGCTGCTTGCTTTGCCATAGTATTATATTATTGCGCAACCGCTTTTCTATTTTTACCAGTTTTCATCAAGCCGTCATAATGCTTATTTAATAAATAAGAATTAATCTGTTGCATGGTATCAATGGCAACACCAACCATAATTAATAGAGATGTTCCACCGAAAAATAATGCCCATCCTCCTTGTACACTCAAAAGTTTTACCACGATAGCAGGAAATATTGCAATTAATGCTAAAAATATAGATCCTGGTAATGTTATCTGAGACATTATTTTATCTAAATATTCAGAAGTTTCTGTTCCAGGTCGTATTCCAGGAATAAAGCCACCACTACGTTTTAGATCATCTGCCATTTTATTTGTCGGTACCGTTATAGCTGTATAGAAATACGTAAATATTATAATTAACGTAGCAAATACAACATTATACCATAAACCGAAAGGATCCTGAAAATTAGCCTGCATCCATTGACCGGCTTCAGAGTTTTCAAATAATTTACCTATAGCAACCGGAGCAAACATAATTGCTTGTGCAAAAATAATTGGCATAACCCCAGACGCATTTAGCTTTAATGGTAAAAACTGACGAGAACCAAAAACATTCTTCTCGTAATTACCAGAAGCAGTACGTCTTGCATATTGAACGGCGATTTTTCGAACGGCCATTACCAATAAAACTGAAGCTAGGATAATTAAGAACCAAATTACTAATTCAATTAATATCATCATAAAACCACCATTACCACCTTCTAGTCTAGAAGCTGCATTCTGTAAGAATGATTGAGGCAATGTTGCGATAATACCAACCATGATTAATAATGAGATTCCATTACCAATACCTTTGTCTGTAATCTTTTCACCTAACCACATAGCAAATACACATCCCGTAACTAAAATGATTACTGATGATATATAA
>JABDKL010000188.1 GCA_013002225.1 Winogradskyella sp. | reverse complement strand
TACTTATGATTATGGCATAGGTGAAAATATCTCTTTAGGACTTTCTACAACCTATGTTCTTGGTGTAGAAGAAAAACTAAATGCTGATTTTACAGATCGTTTTGACTTAAGAGCGAGGTTTAATGCTAATATTGGAAATGTCTTAAACATTGACGATAACTTTGACCTATACCCTGGATTAAGCTTTGGGCTTAAGAATTTTGGCGGTCATCTAGGAGCGCGTTACTTTTTTACTAGTGGATTTGGGTTGTTTACAGAACTTAGTGCACCACTAGCAAAATATGATTCTGATACGTTGACAGCCGCTGAGGATTTAAACAATCAATTTATGATAAGTATTGGTGCTTCTTTTAACTTGTAGTTATCTTAATGGATAAAAAAAAACCGCTTTTTAGCTTCTCTAAAAAGCGGTTTTTTTAACTCAACTCACCTAGCTTTTCATAGATGAGATGAGATTCCCATCCTCTATAAGCCAGATAATCAATAAATTGGCGTTTTTTCTTCAAAATATTTGTTTCTTTTAAAGAATTCCACCGTTTTTCTGCTAAAGCGTGAAAAACCTCGTTGTAATCAGACTCAGATATTTCCTTAAGTGCCTGATTTATATTAACTTTGCTTATGCCTTTTTGCTTTAATTCTGAGGTTAATCGGTATCGACCCCATTTCTTAATTTTAAACTTACCACGTACAAATGTTTTGGCAAAACGTTCTTCGTTAAGAAAGTTATGCTCCAAAAGATGTACAATAATTACATCTATAGCTTCAGGAATCATTTTCATCTCCTTTAGTTTCTGGCGAACTTCTTTATGACAACGTTCTTGATAAGCACAGTAGCTTTCTAGCTTTTTTTTGGCTTCATCTACGGTGTATGTCTTGTGAGGTATCATACCTCAAAATTAAGAATTAAGAAGATTAATTAACCCAATCTGCATTAAAACGTGAATTATGAAAGTAACTTTACACCCTCCTAGGATAGCCCTCATTTCTCTTATTTTATTATTTATAACTATTACTACTGCTGCACAAGAAATTGCTTCTTTTAGTAGTATCCAAAATAATGGTTGTAGCGGCACAATTAATTCAAATGTTAATATTACTACAACTGGAATTTGTAGAGGCACAGGTCTTGCCGAGGTCGGCGGACCTAATTATACTTCTAGAGGTTGGCAATGGAACATTGGAACAACAGATTATTTAGAATGGAGTATTACACCTAATGCAGGCTATCAAATTGACCTAAGTTCAATTAGCCTAAACTACTTTAAAGGTAGTAATGGCCCGGGTATGGCTCAAATTCAAGTAGATTATGGCACAGGGTTTGTCACAGTATTTGATGATTCCGTTACAATAAATGGAGATGATATTAACACAATTGATTTAAGTACAATTACTGATATCAGTACCTCTATTACGTTTCGCCTTTATGCATATAGAGCGGCTCAAGATTCAGGTGAATTTACAATAAAGGAACTCATTGCAGCCACAAATAAAGGTGTTATAATCAACGGCAATGTTGAACTTATACCCTGCCCGACTATTACTACATGGGATGGTACAAGTTGGGATAATGGTACGCCAACACTTGCCTTAGGAGCAATCTTAAACGGCAACTATGACACAGGTATTCAAGGTAATTTAACAACCTGTAATCTCACTGTAAATGCTGGTGTAACCCTAACTATAAGCGACAATACATATTTAGAGGTTGATAATGACATAATTGTAGACGGCACACTTAATGTGGCATCTAACGGTGGTGTGGTTCAAAATAGTGATACAGCTACAGTTACTGAAAACGGTACTATAACAGTGACCAAACAAACAGCTCCCTTAAATAACTGGTATGAATATACGTATTGGAGTTCTCCTGTCGCTAATGAAACTATAGGAACTGCTTTAGCTCAAGCACAACCAACAAGACGTTATAGTTTTAATGCACAAAATTTTGAAGATTCGTTTAGAGAAACCAATAATGATAATTCTCAGGTACCTGGACAAGATGATATCGATGATAATGGTGATGATTGGACTTTTGTTAATAATGCAACTGTAATGCAGCCAGGCGTTGGATATGCTGCTACGCACGCTGAGGCTTTATTCATTGGACCACCAATGTCATCGCCACCATACCAGTTTGACTATGTATTTGAGGGCCCTTTTAATAATGGTGTTATTACGGTTCCTATTTATAGAAATGATGCACAAATTGCTG
>JABDKL010000176.1 GCA_013002225.1 Winogradskyella sp. | reverse complement strand
CCACGTTGCGGAATTAAACACAAAATAAATAGATATGTACATAGACGAAAAACTTATTAAAATACTAGAACCACATAGAGGTGAAACAATAGATGTTAGTTATGCTATTAGCCTTATAAAGACCATTGCAGAAGAACACGAAAACGAGCAATGTGATATACCCGTTGTTGTAAAATCGTTTACTGCTAAACAAGTGGCAGATATGTTGGTTAAAGACTTTGCGACAATAGAAGAAGCTATACACTACTTTGATAACCTAAAGTAGCATTATATGTTTTACAACGTATGGTAATATGATTGCGTTGTGAGGCACGAACAATGAATTATATTACGTGTTACCTACTGTATTGGCGTGAATTAAGAACTAAACTAAATTAGAATGACGGAAGTAAAAAAAAATAAAAAGGGCGTGGGTTTGCAAAACCCAAATAACACGCAACACAAATTCCCTTATGAGTGGGCTTTAAAAGATGCTAACTTTACAAAAGATAAAGGAACTGTATTTAGTTGCTTTGCTTGTGGTGGTGGTTCTACAATGGGTTATAAACTTGCAGGATTTGACGTGTTAGGATGCAATGAGATTGACCCTAAAATGATTGAAGCATATAAAGAAAACCATAAGCCAAAATATGCTTATTTAGAACCTATACAAACCTTTAAATTAAGAAAAGACTTACCAAAAGAATTATATAATTTAGATATTTTGGATGGTTCGCCACCTTGTAGCAGTTTTAGCATGTCCGGTAATCGGGAAAAAGATTGGGGAAAAGAAAAGAAATTTAGAGAAGGACAAGCAGAGCAAGTATTAGATAATTTATTTTTTGACTTTATAGACCTTGCAAAAGAACTACAACCAAAAGTTGTAATAGCAGAAAATGTAAAAGGATTGCTTCAAGGAAATGCAAAAGAATATGTTATTAATATCTATAAAGAATTTGACCAGGCTGGTTATTATTGCCAACATTGGCTTTTAGATGCTTCTGAAATGGGTGTGCCACAAAATAGAGAACGAGTATTTTTTGTTTGTTTACGTAAAGATTTAGCAACCGATTTTCTGTATTTTAAAGATATGTTTACTGAAGTTCCAAGGCTTGAACTTAACTTTAGTGAGAAAAAAATAAAACTAAAGCAGTTAAAAAACTTGTTTGGTATTAATAAACCTTTACAAGATAGATTGAAGCCTAATTTTGATTATTGTATTGAAAATAGATGTAAAGATTTTGCTAAATATAATGAAGTTGTAGAAAATAAAAGAGCCAACTTTAATTGGCGATTAGCTTTTAATGACGAAACACCTGATACAATTACTGGTGGTGCAAAACTAATAAAAGAAGATGCAACATATATGAATGATAGTGAACTTTGCCAAATAGGAAGTTATCCTTTAGATTATAAATTTGGGAAAAACAAAGCAGAATATTTAATAGGTATGAGTGTACCACCTGTAATGACTGCACAAATAGCAACAAAGATTTATGAGCAATGGTTATCTAAATTGCTGACGTAGGAAGCAAAACGCCCTTTTTATTTTTTTTGGGTTTAGCAATGAATTTTATTAAAAGGTAAGAAGTGAGCCAATATTGTAGGTAACGTGAGGTGTATGGATAGTTGCGATTGATTAATAAATAAACTTAACAAAAATGGAAAGACCTAATAGAGATAAAATACTTAAAGAATTTAATGATAATAATGAGGTTGCTTATGGCTCTTATGTTGAAAATGAATATCATAAAAGATTAGAAGCCTATGCTGATTGGGTGGAAAAGCAATTATCTATACACGTTGTTAGCACACGTTTATTGGCTGATTGTAGAAACCATTATCTTTTAAGTACTGACTTTGAAACAGGCGAACCAAAAGCAAGTATGCAAGAACTTTTAGACTTATGGAAAGACGTAAACACACAATTAAACATCGACTAAATGTGTGCTAACATCCGTATATAGTTACCTTTTTCGTAGAAAAAACTTACAAAATAAGAACAAAAAAACAAAAATAATTAGTAATCATATAAAACAAAAACAAAATGAAAAAACTACTTTTATTACTAGCATTTATCAGTCTAACCTCATTCAATAAGGGTGTAGTAGAGTTGATCTGCCACTCGGACAATCACACGATTGTAAAGGTCAATGGAATTTACAAGTACAACGGAAAAATAGTATCTTACAATGTAGCAATGCAAAAAAAGGCACTATGTTTACAAGAGAATCAATGAGAGAGATAAAATTTCGAGCGTGGGCAACAGTCACAATGTATTCTAATGAAGAATTAAAGTTAAATGGGTTTTCGCCTATTGAAACTATTTCTTTAAATGGAAAGCCTTTGATATTTCAACAATACACAGGACTAAAAGACAAGAACGGTGTTGAGA
>JABDKL010000081.1 GCA_013002225.1 Winogradskyella sp. | reverse complement strand
TTTTTTTAATGCTATATCTTTAGGGGTTAGCTTTACGCACGTTGAGAACAGTTTGAAGATTATTCTTTTACTGGCTTCTATTGTTTATACTGTGCAGAAGATACACGAAACGCAGAAGAAGAAAAATGACAAAGAACTTTAAACTTAAAGAGTTTGAATGTAAGTGTGGGTGTGATATGCCTTTAGAGGTATACGAGAACATTATTAAACTTGCATCACAACTACAATTTTTAAGGGACTATACTGGCAGACCTATAACTATTAATAGTGCGTATAGATGCCCAGAGCATAACGAAAAGGTAGGTGGCTCAAAAACTTCACAACACTTATTAGGCAAAGCTGCGGACATAACTATACAGAGCCTAAAACCAGCAGAGGTATTCGTACTCATAGAGGACTTAATAGATATGGGACATATGCTACAAGGTGGTTTAGGTTTATACGATACGTTTGTACACTACGATATAAGAAAGACTAAAGCAAGGTGGAATGGGTGACTATAAAAAAAAGAACGGAACTACAAGAGTGGGCGATGCTTTAAGATGGCTCGTAAAACAAGGCAAAGATGTAGCTCCAGAGCTATTATCGGTTGTTGGTAGTGTTACTGGTATAGAACAATTAAAAGACCTTGCCGATAAAATAGGCAAAGACGATAAACTATCAGAAGCAGACAAAGAACTTCTACTTGAAGAACTGCGGTACGATATGTTAGAAATGGAAGAAACCACAAAACGATGGGTAAGCGACAACCAAACAGAAAGCTACCTTACACGCAATATAAGACCATTAACACTCGCTTTTTTAACCGCTACACTATTTGTATATATAATATTAGATAGTTCGTTAGAAGGCTTTAAAATAGACTCTAACTGGATAGACTTACTTTCTTCACTTTTATTATTAGTCTATGGTGGGTATTTTGGTATGCGTAGTGCAGAGAAGATTACAAAGCATTGGAAAAAATAATTTTTTTTTCTAAAAATAAATATATAACTTTGTACCATTTATTATAAAAAACTGTTTTCTAAATATATAGATATAAATATATTTCTAAATAAATAGATAAAAAAACATTAATAATAAATATAAGATATCTGTAGTCTATTCAAATGGCAAAAAAGAAAACATTAAAGTATTGGAAGAATAAGATTGATAAACCATTTCACGAGTTTATAAGACGTAGAGATGCGGATAACAATACTGGTTATTGTAATTGTGTAAGCTGCGGTAAAAAGGTACACTTTACAGAAACAGATGCTGGACACTTCATTGGTAGACAACACTTAATAACAAGATACGACGAACGTAACGTACACGCTCAATGCCGTAAATGTAACAGATTTGAATATGGACGTCAGTATGAGTATAGTATAGCTTTAGGGCAAGAACTATCACAAGAACTACTACAAAAGTCTAAAGGGGTATTAAAACTTACAGACCCAGAATGGCAAGAAATATTTGACGAATACAAGACTAAACTTCAAGAACTAAAAGACAAACAAAACTTTTAGTTAATAACTTCGCAATAAACCTTACTTATATAACGCTAATAATGTGTATCTTTGAATAGACTAACCAATGTCTTGTTATTGTTTTCAACTGTTTAGCAGTCAATTAAGCCACCTATCACAAGGTGGTTTTTTTGTTATTTTAAAAAAAAGTAGTTTATAATTTGTTTATATTAAATATATTTTATTAAATTTGTGTATAATTAATTTTAAACAATAACAAATGACACTATTAGAAAGATTACACCCATTGTACAAAGACAAATTAAGTGTAGCTAATTTAGAGTATCCAGATTTAGTTGCACAGCTTTATGAAGAACTTGAAGAAAAAGTTTTTGTAAGCGATTTAAAGTATGGCAGCGTTATGGACTTGCGTATTTTCTGTGGCTATTTAAACAATCCTTTTGATTATTTCACAGAATAGTTATGACACATACAGAAGACGTGAAAAGAGCAGCAACCCCAACGACAATAGACTATCTAAATGCAAGGATAGAGGCTTTAGAAGGTAGAGTAGAATACCTTGAAGCGATAATAGAAGTAGAAATTTTAAACAAAGAACAATGAACAAGGAAAAACTAACAGAGTTGTACAAAAAGTATAACCTAACTAAAGATGACTTTTTCAAGCATCAGCATTACACAATCATTACAAGGCAAGGTATAGACAAGATACAAGCACTTGAACAAATGAGTGTAAACTATGAAGTAATTAAATGTGAACCTAATTTTGCAGTATTTAAAGCACTTGCAGAAAAAGATGGTAAAAGCATACAAACCTTTGGTAGTGCGCTTAAAGGCGAAGGCTACAAGGATGGAAACACCAACAGCTGGTACGTTGCCGAGATGGCAGAGAAACGAGCAATGAGTAGAGCAGTACTTAAATTAACTGGCTTTTATGAACTCGGTGTATTTGGCGAAGATGAAAGTGAAAGTTTTAAAAAACAAAAAACAGAATATAAAACCCTATAAATAAATAAATATGAGTGCATTAATTAATTTTAGTTTAAATGTGGCAAAACTGCCAAAAGAAAAGTTTATCGCTGGTAAAGATGGAGCGGTATATGTAAACCTTACAATGTCAGTAAATGACGAAACACGATACGGAAATAATACTGGTATCTATGTTAGTCAAACACAAGAGGAAAGAGAAGCCAAGAAAAAGAAAACTTATCTTGGGAATGGTAAAGTTGTGTGGAACAACGGAACTATTGTGAACGCTGAAAAACAAGTACAAGAAGCTGTACAAGAAGCTGTACAAGAACACCCAAAAGAAGAAGCTGACCTACCATTTTAATTTTTTTTATAATCAAGGGGGGTTTTTACCCCCTTTTTTTATACCTTTAAGCAAAACAATAACTAACTAAAGAAATGACAGAAGAACAAACTACACAACAAATGTTGATGGAACTCATAAAAGAGGAGTGTACAATAGACACTACCGAAG
>JABDKL010000145.1 GCA_013002225.1 Winogradskyella sp. | reverse complement strand
ATAAGTAAATGTTATTGCATAAATAAAAAAGGATTGCAAAACGCGCAAGCCTTGTTATCACAATTTTTTCAAACTGCGACTTCTAAATGTTGCTAAACTCTATGAATTATGAAAACATATGAATTTTTTGAATTATTAAATCAAAACAAGAACAAATCTTTAGTTTTTGAATATGCGCCACAACAGTTCGTTGCTCCTAATTATCATATCACTGAAGTGAAACACACATTTATAGATTCTGTAGATTGTGGTGCTAATGTAGATGCATGGTCAGAAACTATAATACAGCTTTGGGAAAGTCCAGAAAAAGAGGAGGAAGAATCTTATATGTCTTCGTTCAAAGCATTGAGTATATTAAACAAAGTTGGAACAATAAAGCCTTATAATAAAACGGCTGAACTAAAATTTGAGTATAGTAACAATACCTTTCATACGGCTCATTTATTTGTGAACTCTTATAGTGTTGAAGACAATAAATTAGTTGTAATATTAGGAATTGAGCCAACAGATTGTAAAGCAAAAGACGCTTGCGGTATCCCTGAAACTTTAGTAGTGAATGATTCCTCTGGTGAACCATGTTGTTCTCCTGATGGCAACTGCTGTTAAATACACTCATGATTGTTGAACCATTATTAAAACATCATTGGCCATCCGTTAAAACCATCTATGAAGAAGGGTTAGCAACAGGCGTTGCTACGTTTGAAACCTTGGCGCCTTCATGGGATAAATGGGATAAAAATCATCTGCCGTTTGCCAGATTAGTAGCAAGCTTGGACGATATAGTCGTCGGTTTTGCTGCTCTTTCTCCCGTGTCTCAAAGAAAAGTCTATCGAGGAGTGGCAGAAGTAAGCATTTACATAGCAACAAACCAACGTGGCAAAGGCATGGGTAAGTTGTTACTTAATCGATTGATCCAAGACTCTGAAGACAATAATATATGGATGCTCCAAGCCAGTATATTTCCTGAAAACCTTGCAAGTGTAGCACTACACGAAGGTTGTGGTTTTAGAATAGTTGGTAAGCGAGAAAAAATAGGTGAACGCCTCGGTAAATGGTATGATAATTTGCTGTTAGAAAGACGCAGCAAAAAAATAGGTGTGTGAGTATGTTATTTAGGGACTGGTGTTTTAATTGTCATTTCCACCAAGAAATTTCTTCTCAAGCTCGGCTTGAAATTCTTCCATAACAGGTCTAACTGTACTCTCCGGCAAGTCGGCAATTTTAATATACATTAAACCATCCACCGAGTTATTAAATAATGGGTCTACATTAAATGCCACCAGTTTAGCGTTTTGTTTTATATATTTTTTGAGCAATACAGGTAAACGCAATGCGCCTGGTTCTACCTCATCAATTAACTTATCGAATTTGTTTAAGTCTGCCTCTGTTTCATCAAAAATAAACTCTTTATCAGCATCCTTTAACTTTACTTTAAACTCTTTTTTAGGATGCACATATTGCGCTACGTAAGGGTCGTAATAATGCGATTTCATAAACTCTATCATTAAGCTTTTTGAAAAGTTTGAAAACTGATTACTTATACTTACACCACCTATTAAATATTTATGTTCTGGATAACGCAATGTGGTATGCACTATGCCTTTCCAAAGCAAGAAAAGTGGCATTGGTTTTTGTTGATATTCTTTAATGATAAACGCTCTTCCCATTTCAATGGATTCACTCATCATTTTATACAATTCGGGTTCAAACCTAAATAAATCCTGAAGATAAAATCCATCTATTCCAAACCTCTGAAAAATCTGAGACCCTAACCCCATTCTATAAGCTCCAGCAATGATTTTGGCGTTGTCGTCCCAAAGAAACATATGATGGTAATAGGTGTCGAACTTGTCGAGGTCAATGGCTTCATTGGTACCTTCTCCAACTTCCCTGAAGGTTATTTCTCGCAATCGTCCTATTTCTCTTAATATATTAGGAATAAGCTCCGCAGGTGCCAAATACACCTCATAATTTTTACTTTTTAATAGTCTGTGATCTTCTTTTTGAAGGGTTTCCACCTCAGCAATCATTAGGCCAGCATCAACTGGCGTTACAATTCGTTTTGGTGGTTTTGGCACTTTTAATGTAGATGATATATTCTCTAAGATCTTTGGCTTGTCTTCAAAGGAATTAGATAACATATATGTTTTTCGTCTTAAAAACTCCGAAAATTCTGCAAGACTATTATGTTCATTTTGGTCTGAAACGGTGATCTGCTTCCCTATTCTAACCTTTATAACGCGCCGTTTTTGAGTTAACAATTCCGAAGGTAATTTTGCAGTACGTAGGGTATCACTAATTTTTGAGAGTCTGTAAAATAATCGACTGTTTTTTGCATGAAAATAGATTGGTACAACAGGTACTTCTGCTTTTTGTATAAGTTTCATAGCAGCTTCTTCCCATGGTCTATCAACCACTAATTTTCCATCTCTATACGTTGACACTTCACCTGCAGGAAAAACGCCTAGTGGCCTGCCCTCACGTAAATGATTTATTGCATTCTTAAAACCAACAATGCTGCTTTTAGCATCCTTTCTATCTTCAAACGGATTCACTGGCATGATGTACGGCTTCAATGGCTCTATACGATGCAACAAAAAGTTGCCTATAATTTTAAAATCTGATCGTTGTTCAATCATTAATTTTAAAAGTAATATTCCGTCAATACCTCCAAGTGGATGATTAGAAACTGTAATAAAAGGGCCATCTTTTGGCAATCGCTTAAGATCTTCTTCAGGAATTTCAAACTTAATCTGAAATTCGTCTAATATACCGTCTAAAAACTCTAAGTGAGATTTGTGTTTATTACGCTTGTATATCTTATTAAGTGTGGATATTTTTAAGATCTTCATTAAAATCCAACCGAAAAACGTACCAAAAATACCATACTTATCTGCGTGAATGGCTTTAGCAACTTCTTTAGCCGTAACTAATCCGGTTTCTTTTGATTTAGTCATAAAAACAAATGTATAAAATGTTTACTTAGCAACAATTTGTACCGTTTCTTGCATTACTTGTTTT
>JABDKL010000144.1 GCA_013002225.1 Winogradskyella sp. | reverse complement strand
TTTTTCGATAAAATGCATAAATAATCGACAAAATCATATTTTTTTTATATATTGCGGACCAATTATAATAACCACACACCCCAATTTTAGCCATGAGATTAGCCGTTTTTGCCCTTCTGTTTTTTTGTTTCAGTACATCATTTGCACAATTGAGTGTAAGAAATGATGCTTTTGTTTATGTAAAAGATCAAATTATCTATGTAAAAGATGATGTTAATTTAACTGAAGCTGATTCTAAATTATACTTAAGAGAAGATTCACAACTCATTCAAGGTGATGGTACGACTGGGAATTCTGGTTTAGGAGAACTAAGTGTTTACCAAGAAGGTAACACCAATGTCTGGAGTTATAATTACTGGTGCTCCCCTACAGGAGGTGTGCTTTCTAACACAACTGTTAATAATGATTTTAGAATTAACCAATTAGATGACCCCTTACTTGCAACTGCAAGTACTATAGATAGTAAAAATAGTGCATTTACCAATGCACTTGAGGGTAATACCACCGATTCACTAACAATATCTAGGAGATGGTTATATACGTACGAATCTTCGGATAGTTTCAGTGACTGGAATTATGTTGGTGATGACCAAGATGTTTCTACTGGTTTGGGATTTACAATGAAAGGTTTTGGTACAGGCCCTACTGGCAATCAGTCTTACGATTTTAGAGGTAAACCAAATAATGGTACAATTGGTAATACGGTTGTTGATGGACTTTTTACCTTAGTTGGAAACCCATACCCAAGTGCTATGGATTCTGCATTGTATATTCACGATACAGATAATGCAGCAGCAATAACTGGTACACTTTATTTTTGGGAACAAGACGGAACAGTGAATTCTCATGCACTACAAGATTATGTTGGTGGTTATTATGAATTTACAATTAATGCAGCTGGAGATGTGATAACTGATACACCTGCAGCATTTAAAACTTATAATGAATCGGATAATTCTTTTGCTTTAACCGTTCCACAAAACGGCGTAAAGTCTGCTGACAGATATATACCAATTGGACAAGGATTTATGGTTAAAGGAGCTACAGGAACCCCAGGAACTGTTTATGCAAAAAATTCGTTTCGTGTTTACGAAAAACCAGGCTCAGAAAGTGTCTTTTTTAGAGCTGCCAATACAACGGGAGAAAGAGCACCTAATGATAATACAGATGTTGCAGTTCAATCAAATGGCTTATCTATTGTTCCAGACGACTACATGAGATTTAGAATTAATGTAGATTTTAATGTGAATTCAGCCCATTATACCAGACAGTTAGTATTAAATTTTCATGCTGATGCCACTGCAGGTTTTGATAAAGGACTAGAATTGATCAGAGCAGAGAACTTTCCTTCGGATGCTAATTTTGTATTAGAGGGAGAAACGTATTCAGCTCAGGCTTTTCAATTTGACGAAGCATTAGTTATACCTTTAAATATTGATATAGAAGTTACTCAACCGTTACGCTTTAGAATTTTTGACATTCAAAATTTTGATGATACTCAGGGCATCTACTTGCATGACCTTGAAAATGAATCTTATATAAACTTAAGAGATCAGGACTATGAATTGAATATAATTCCTGGTAATTATCCTAATCGTTTTGAAGTTGTATTTACACCAAGTAATCTATTATCTATCGATGATGTCGATGCAAATAGCTTAACAGTAAGCCAAATAAACAGAATTCAGGAACTGACAGTATTAAATCCAAAGGGATTAGATATTACTGCTATTGAGGTTTTTGATATCAACGGCAGACGTGTTTTTAACCAATCTTACAACACCATAAAGAATTCCTATAAACTTTCAACGTCAAGCATAAGTAATGGAATTTATATTGTAAATGTAGTAGCAGATTCTAATACTATAAAATCTCAAAAAATAATAGTTAAGAATTAACAAAGTCGGCTAAAACCTGGATCACATAGTCGAGTTCCTCTTTAGTATTAAATACACTAAAAGAAAAACGTATTGACGGTTTCTGTAGATTTTCGTTATCTAAAATTGCACTTAGTACGTGAGATTGTTGGCTGCTTCCGCTTTGGCAAGCACTTCCTTTAGAGCAGGCTATACCCTTTAGATCTAATTGAAATTGTAACATTGGTGCTTTTGAGGCCTCAATAGGCAAGCAAACATTCACAAGCGTATATGTACTATTGACCTTATCCTCACAGCCGCCATTAAATCTAACAGTTGGGATTTCGGCCTTTAAGCACTGTATAAAGTGTTGTTTTAGTTCTAATATATAAGCTTTGTCTTCATCAAGATTAGAATAAGCTATTTTAAGAGCTTCATCTAGTCCAGCAATATTATGAATAGATTCTGTACCAGCTCTATAACCGCGTTCTTGTTCACCACCAAAAATCAATGGTTTTAATCCGGATTCTTTTCTTATAAAACAAAAACCGACCCCTTTCGGTCCATGAAATTTATGAGCACTAGCTGCTAAAAAATCAATGGGTACAGCATTTAGATCTAGCTTATAGTGTCCTATAGACTGTACTGTATCCGAATGAAATAAGGCCCCATGTTCTTTGCACAGCTTGCCAACCAATTCTAAGTTTAATATATTACCTATTTCGTTATTGATATGCATTAAACTAACCAATGTTTTATCGTTAGACTTTATTAACTCCTCTAAATGAGTATAATTTACCAGCCCACATTCGTCTAAATTAACATAGCTTAATTTTAATTCATACTCCTTCTGTAGTTGTTCTATAGTGTGTAATATGGCATGGTGTTCAATCTTTGACGTGATAATGTGAGTCACTCCAAGATCTCTTACTGCACTGCGTAAGGCTAAATTATCTGCTTCCGTACCACCTGATGTAAAAATTATTTCTGCAGCAGAAACGTTAAAATGGTTCGCCACATTTTTGCGACATTGTTCTAACAGAGACTTTGATGACCTTCCAAAACTATGCGTAGAAGAAGGATTACCAAAATTATCCTTTAACACCTCTGTCATTCTTTCAATTACCTCTGGACGTAATGCTGTAGTTGCTGCGTTATCTAAATACACTTGCTTCATGCTGCAAAAATATTGCAAATAAAATTATTTGAATAATGGAGCGTTATAATTTTGCAAATCCATTATTTTTGTTCAAAATTACAACTCTATGATGCGCCCTTTTTTGATCTTTATATGCCTAGTTGCATTAACTGCTTGCGATGATGGTGATATTCTTACTATAGACCTAGAGTTTGACCAGGAATTAGAGTTATGTGAAAATTTTGAAGAATCGTATTTAGTTTTTGATACAAGGAACAATCCTAACGAATCCTTGTCCTTACTTCTGCCAAAAAATGATACCAATCAACTACTGTTTACTGAGCCAACACCAGTAGATGACCCAATAGAACTAGCAATTAATGGTAGTACTGTAAGATTTAATTACAGAAGTTATAACCGTTCCGTAAATGCATCAGACCTTTGTACAGTTATAACGCCTGCCGATCTAACGATTTTAGAAGATTATGAAGCACCTAGCGGAACTTTGATCGTTACTGTGAACATCGAAGACGATGATAACGATGGGATACCAAGTGATGATGAAGGCCGTGGCACAGCCAATGAGGATGGAGAATTTATAAATGCACTGGATTCAGATGGTGACGGAATACCAGATTATATTGATGAAGATGACGATAATGATAATGTAAGAACCATTAACGAAGATGACAATACGGATGGCGATGCTAACCCTTTTACAAACCCTAGAGATACTGATGGTGATGGTATTCCAGATTATTTAGACAATGATGATGATGGTGACGGCACTTTAACCCGGTTAGAAGATTTTAATGAAGATGGGAACCCACTAAATGATTTGGTTGTTGATGAAAATGGCATTAATGTTGCCCGTTTTCTGTATGAATTAGCAAGTGAAGAATCTGCCGATGTGGGTTTTTTAGGTAACGAATATAGCAGAACTGTAGAATCCAGCTTTTTGGTCTTAGATGTAAGCCTAGGCCCTGTAAATACAACTGTTATTGAATTTGGAACTTATACCAATATAATTGAAGACTACCCAAATTCTTTAGAAGATAATTAAGGTTCAATATTCTGAAAAATACGTAACTCGGTTGCTCCAAGACCGTAGGTTTTGTAATCGGCATCGTAATACTTAACGTTGTTATAACGACTAAAAAGCGTTTCTAGCTCTTGTTTTAGTACCCCTTCTCCTACACCGTGAATAAACACAATTTTTGGAATTCGCTTACGAATTGCAAATTCCAGTTGCCTTCTGGCTGTATCTACTTGTAAATTTAACATGTCGAAACTGGTCATATTTCGGGTAGATGCTGTCAATTGATGAATATGCAAGTCTACTTCAAAAACAGGTGCATTTCGTTCCTTAGGCTTAACCTTAGGAATTTTATGTCTTTTTACTTCTTCCTTTTCCCTTTTTATAGCTTCAATATCAGAACTGTAAACTGCAGATTCAAGATTATTTTTTTGAGTAGAGACAATAAGCTCTTTCGCTTCGAACTTAAATTCAAAGCCGTTATCATCCTCAATTAAAATCGTGTTATCATTAATAGTCTTAACTATACCACTAATATTATCGTCAATAGTTTCAACCTTATCGCCTACATTAATCTTCATTTATTTTTTCTGTTTTTACATAAGTTTCTTCTTCAGGCTGGTCAAATTTATTTGGAATATTTCTTGAGGTTCTATAAACTCCAAACATTAGGAGGACTATACCACCTAATAGCAAATATGTATTTTGTTTTTCTTCTGCCTGTGCAAAAATTGCAACTGCACCACCTATTACAATACTTAGTACATTAATTAATCGATAAAAATTCATTTTAAATGTTTAGCTATTTTTACAAAAATACGCTTTACAACAACTTTTACACTTTAGATTGTAAGGTATTTGACAAAAGAATTAAATTTGACAGATGTACTTTTTACTAAACGGTATTGAAGATTATATGCTGCCTTGTATAAACAAACAAATTTTTGGATTTGAATGTATGGGCTGTGGGTTACAAAGATCAGTAGCTTTAATTTTGAAGGGAGAATTTGTTGATGCATTTGTTATGTATCCTGCTATTTATACTTTATTAATTTTCTTTGGGCTTTTATTGATTGATACCTTTAAAAAAAATAAAATCAACAATAAAATTATTATTACCTTGGCTATAGTCAACGTTATTATTATAATTGGAAATTTTCTATTAAAACTTTACTTAACATAAATCTTAAAAATTATGGAACAACAAAGATTAAACCCGGCTATTGTTTATGTTTTAGCCATCCTTGGATTATTATGCTGCTGTTTTGGTGGTTTAGGTATTATACTTGCACTACCTGCTTACTTAATTGCAAATAGTGGGCTGAAAAAAGCCAGCTTAAATCCAGAAAATTATGATCAAGGCAACGTTAAAGCAATGAACACCGCTAAAATTGTAGCCCTTGTAATTATGATCATAAATATTACGTATCTAATAATGACTATTTACAGAATATATACTACTGGCTGGGATGAGTTAATGCAACAATCTCAAGAAATGATGGAGCAATGGCAACAAAATCAATAAGATCTTTTTTAAATTTAAAAAGCGATTTTCTGTTTAGAAAATCGCTTTTTTTATTTATTATAATTTTGAAGCACTAATCTTCAAATTCTTTAAGTGTATTCTTTATTATGGAAATACAATCTAATAATTGCGCTTTAGTCATTACTAAAGGTGGTGCAAATCTGATTATATTGCCATGAGTTGGTTTAGCCAACAGACCATTATCTCTCAGTTTTAAACAGATGTTCCATGCGGTTTCACTATCTTCTGTGTCATTAATTAATATTGCATTTAGCAAACCTTTACCTCTAACACTATTAACTATTGAGCTTGTTTCAATATAGTTAGCTAACTCTGCTCTAAAAAGCTCTCCTAATTGTTGAGCATTCTCTGCAAGTTCTTCTTCTTTAATAACTTCGAGTGCAGCCATACCGATTGCAGCGGCAACAGGATTACCACCAAAGGTACTACCATGATTTCCTGGCGTAATAACATTCATTATGGCATCATTAGCTAAAACTGCAGATACAGGATATGCGCCACCAGAAAGTGCCTTTCCAAGAATTAAAATATCTGCTTTAACTTCTGGTGTACCAGAACAATGCTTATCCTCACAAGAGCAATTGCCACAAGTCGCTAATAATCTACCTGTTCTTGCAATTCCAGTTTGTACTTCATCAGCAATAAAAAGAACATTGTGCTTTTCACATAGATCCTTTGCAGCAGCCAAGTAACCATCGCTTGGTACATATACTCCAGCTTCACCCTGAATAGGTTCTACTAAAAATCCTGCAACATTCTTATTATTTTCTAATGCTTCTTGTAAGGCGTTAAGGTTATCATATTCAATTTTGATAAACCCTTTGGTATAAGGTCCAAAGTTTTTACGTGCCACCGGATCATTACTAAAAGAAATAATAGTTGTTGTTCTACCGTGAAAGTTATTCTCGCACACAATAATTTCTGCCTCATTTTCATCAATCCCTTTCACTTCATAGGCCCACTTTCTACATAACTTCAAAGCTGTTTCTACAGCCTCTGCACCAGTATTCATTGGTAACAACTTATCATAGTTAAATGTATCTGTTGCGTATTTCTCAAACTTACCAAGCATATCGTTATAAAATGCTCGAGACGTTAGTGTAAGTGTTTGCGCCTGATTGGTCATTGCATTAACAATTTTTGGGTGACAATGCCCTTGGTTTACCGCAGAATAGGCCGATAAAAAATCGTAATATTTCTTTCCTTCTACATCCCAAACAAACACACCTTCTCCTCTACTCAATACCACTGGTAATGGATGGTAATTGTGTGCACCATACTTGTTTTCTAAATCAATCGCTTGTTGCGAAGTTAATTGGTCTAAAACAGCCATTTTAAAAAAAATTAAATAAATGAATATAAAATCCATTCCTTCATCACCTTTATTTTTTTAAACGATACTCACATAAACTAAAGTGAAGTTGTGAGGTTTAAAAAAGCAGCGTGGGAGAGAAATCATCCCTAGAATGTGCAAATTACTAAATTCTGTAATGAATTAAAACTTACTTAGCTATTTTTCTAGACAATGAGGAGACTAACAGTTCCAGTCTTTTGATTTCTCTGACTTCAGAATTTTTAGTCATCTCCATCCAAGAAAAAATCTTTATCATACAAATCATAATTATGCAAATAAAAACTCCAGCAATCCAAAGTAATAGAGCGTTAGTTTCTTCTACTTTAAATGCATGTATAATGCAATAAATTAGTAAGCCAAATACCAAAAGGTTTATAATATTCATGATAACGAGTAACCAAGAATTTTTTCCTTTAAATAATCCTCTAATTTTTACAAATACACCTTGTTCGCCTAATGCGTCATAAAACATAGATTCTTCATGCGATAAGGTTTCCTTTATAAATTTGTCGATGTCTTTCATATTAGTTTTCATAATTATAGGTTTTATTTATTGCATTAATTTTATCTAGCGTGAAACAACCTTGATTTTGCTGTACTTTTTGATAGTTACAACAATTCGCTTATGTCTTTTAAACGAGAAGACGTAGCTTTTTTTGGAAGATTAATTTTTTATTGAATCTTTACTAAAGATAAGTGAAATAAGTTGAACAACTTTACCTTCAGTTATTCCCGAAAATAAAGATATCTTTGCAGTCAAAATTTAATAAATGCCACGACGAGAACGGAATAAATTTGTTAAAAGAGGCCAAGTCATTGAGATTTTAATTGAAGATTACGCTTTTGGCGGAAAAGGCATTGGCCGTATAAGAAATGAACATGGTGAATTTGTAGTGTTTGTCCCTAATACTTTACCTGGCCAACTCGTAAAAGCTCAAGTAAAAAAGTCTAGTAAAAAGTATGCTGAGTGTAAACTTTTTGAGGTACTGAAACCATCTGAAGATGAAGTAGAAATGCCTTACCAGGATATACCTGGTGCCCCATACATACAACTTCCTATTGAGAAACAACATGAGTATAAAAAGAAAAGTACTTTAGAGTTATTTAAGCGTATTGGTAAGGTTGCCGATATTGAAACAAAATTTGATGAATTTGTAAAATCTCCAAATACCTTTCATTATAGAAATAAAATGGAGTACGGCTTTTCTGCAATTGGTTATAACCGTGAATTAAAAACTGATGTGGATGAATTTACTCTAGGTTTTAAAAAGCGTGGTACATGGTGGTGTGGCGATAATCTTAACCGAGACTCTGGGCTATTTGATGCCGAATTTGAGAACCATCTTAAAGCAATTAGAACATATTGTGAGGCTACAGGTTTAGATCCTTGGCATGCGCCTAAAAAAGAAGGCTTCTTTAGATACCTGGTAGTTAGAAAATCCTATAAAACTAATAAGCTTTTATTTAATCTAGTTACCACATCGCATGATTTGTCAGCCTTCGATTTAAATAAATTTGCCGATTATTTGGTGGAGTTATTCGGCGAGCGTGTGGCTGGATTGCTTCACACCATCAATGACGAAGTTGGAGATAGAACTATTGCTACAACAGGCCAAATTCAATTAATTTATGGTGAAGATAAAATAGTAGAAGAATTGCTAGGCTTAAACTTTGAAATAAGTATGAAAAGCTTTTTTCAAACCAACCCTAAGTGTGCTGAGAAACTATATTCAAAAGTCATTGAGTACGCACTAGAAAATAAGGAAGCCATTGACAATTCTATTGTTTTAGACCTCTTTTGTGGCACTGGTACTATTGGCCAAATTTTAGCCAGTAGGGCAAGTAATACAAAAATTGTTGGTGTGGACATTGTATTATCCGCAATCGAAGATGCAAAAGAAAATGCCAAACGTAATAATATAGAAGGATTAGAATTTTACGCTGCAGATGTAGGTAAATTTTTAACTGAGCACCCTGAGTTTAACAATAAGATACGAACCATTATTTTAGATCCTGCTAGAGCTGGTATTGCTCCGAAAACACTTAAAAAAATAATAAAGCTAAACGCAGACCGTTTGGTTTATGTATCTTGTAATCCTGCTACACAAGCCAGAGACACAGAGCAATTAATGCATGCTGGTTATGTGATAAAAAAGCTTAGTTTAGTAGATCAATTTCCCCATACAGCACATATAGAAACTGTGGTATTATTTGAAAAAAATTAATGAAAAGATTTGTATTATTTATTCTGATAACTTTTGTTATGCTCACCAATTGCGAGCGGGACGATATATGTGCTGAATCAACTTCAACAACACCGCGACTTATTATAGAATTTTATGACGCATCAAATCCAGACATTTTAAAGGATGTGCCCAGATTAACCGTTTATGGCGAAGGACTAATTACAGATCCTGTGGAACGTACGGATGCAACACTTAAATTCAATGAAAATAGCAGTTTAGTAGAGTTCCCATTGAAAATAGAAGCTGAAAACCAAACAGTTACCACAAGGTTTATTTTAGAAAAAGATACGAACTTAAGATTAGATACAAACAATGCTACAGATTCTAATGTAGACATTATTCAAATATCATATATACCAGAGTTTAAATATGTCTCTAGAGCTTGTGGCTATAAAAGTATTTTTACAAATCTAATCGTGCAAAATACTTTAGATGGTAGCACTTGGATAAGTGGTATAGAAGTCGATGAATTAATAGTAGATAATGAAAATACAGTTCATGTACGTATCCTTCACTAAAATTTTAGTTTTTACTATTCTGTTTTCAACGGTAGTATTTGCTCAAGAAAGAAAGAAAACGGTCGAAGATACGCTCGTATTTAAACAAAAATATGGATTGCGGTTAGGCGCCGACATTAGCAAATTGGCACGCTCATTTGCAGACGACAATTACACTGGCTTTGAACTTATGGGAGATTACCGACTTACCAAGAAAATCTATTTAGCCGGCGAAATTGGTAACGAAGAGCGTACTATAATTAATGAAGTTTTAAGTAATACCACTAAAGGTAGTTACTTTAAAGGCGGAATTGATATTAACTTATATAAAAACTGGCTCGATATGGAAAACCTGATCTATTCAGGTTTTAGAGTTGGCGCAAGTACTTATAATCAAACTTTAAATAGCTTCAATGTTTACAACGTTAATAACCAATATTGGAACGAGCAATTTTCTGCTGAAGTTGGTGAAGAGTTTAAAGGACTAACTGCAGTATGGGCAGAAATTCAAATGGGTTTTAAAGCAGAGGTTTTAAATAATCTTTACGCTGGATTTAACGTGCAATTAAAAGCTTTGGTTGTTGAAAATGAGCCAGATAATTATGAAAATTTATATATTCCTGGTTTTAATCGCACCTTTGATAGTGGGCGTTTTGGTAGCGGCTTTGGTTTTAATGTATCTTATTTAATTCCCATTTTTAAGAAAGACAAAATTGTTATTCAAGAAAAAGAAGTGGAATAATAACAGTAATTATTAATCTTTGTTTCACTTAATGTAAACAATTCCAAATTTCAACATTTTTACCTATCTTTTCTTTATTAAATTGATTTTGGATGGACAAGGAAACTATTGCTAATTTACTGGATAATAAGCATGTTGAATTAATTGAATGGTTAGAAAATCAACCTGATGAATCCTGGACAAATGGTCCCCAAGGAAAGTGGACAATGGGTCAACAAGTTTTACATCTGTTGCAAAGTATTAAACCACTAAATGATGCTTTAAGTCTCCCTAAATATGTATTGCGTTTAAAATTTGGCAGAGCTAATAGAGCTGTTAGAGATTATGAAACAATTATAAAACGCTATCATGAGCGTTTAGAAAATACAAAAGGTAAAACGTTTAAAGGCTCTAGACAAATGAAAATACCCACCCTCGAGGATAAAAACTATCTATTAAACAGATTACAAACCGAAAGCAAAAAGCTGCAATACAAAACCAAAAAAATTAGCGATACTAATTTAGATAAGGTCATTTTGCCTCATCCCTTAATGGGAAAAATGCCTGTTCGCGAAATTATAATGTGGACAGCATATCATGTGGAGCATCATACTAAAACCTTAAAAGAAAACTACTGTAATTTATAAATCGAACATCGTGTACCACTTGTAGTAGTCACTACTATAAAAGGAAATGGTATCCATTTAATAATTAAGCCACCCTAAAAGTTAATACTTAATTTTGTTTTAAATACTCGAGAACATTGGCCTCTATCCTATCCTGAATATTACTTACATCGGCTTTAACAAAAGACTCACCTGTTATATTCTCGAACAATTCAATATAGCGTTCACTTACTGTTTTAATATAATCATCGGACATACTAGGCACTCGCTGTCCTTCCAATCCTTGAAAATCGTTTGCAATTAACCATTGGCGTACAAACTCTTTAGAGAGTTGTTTTTGAACTTCGCCTCTATCCTGCCGCTCCTGATATCCATTAGCATAAAAATATCTAGAGGAATCTGGTGTGTGAATTTCGTCAATAAGAACTATTTTTCCGTCTTTCGTTTTCCCAAATTCGTACTTGGTATCTACCAAAATTAAACCGCGTTCTGCTGCAATTTCTGTACCTCTTTGAAATAATTTTTTGGTATAATCTTCGAGTATGGCGTAATCTTCTTCAGTTACTATTCCTCTTTGTAAAATAGCTTCTTTAGAAATATCTTCATCATGATCACCCATTTCCGCTTTAGTTGCCGGTGTTATAATAGGTTGAGGAAATTTATCATTTTCATTCAATCCATCTGGCATTTCCACCCCACAGAGTTCGCGTTTTCCTGCCTTATACTCTCTTGCAGCATGTCCAGACATGTAACCACGTATAACCATTTCTATTTTAAAGGGCTCACATAAATGACCTATAGCGACGTTTGGATCTGGATTTGCAACGAGCCAATTTGGCACCAGATCTTCAGTAGCTTTCATCATTTTGGTAGCAATCTGATTGAGTATTTGTCCTTTATACGGTATTCCTTTGGGCATAACAACATCGAATGCACTTAAACGATCTGTGGCAATCATTACTAATTGCTCATCATTAATATTATAAACCTCTCTAACTTTTCCTTTATAAACGCTTTTTTGTTTCGGAAAATTAAAATTAGTATCTATTATGGTATTACTCATTGCTTAATCTCTATTTTCAATACTCTTATAGGCCGAAATAACTTTCTTAACCAGTTTATGACGAATGACGTCTTTATCATCTAAGTAAATCATTCCTATTCCTTCAATATTTTTAAGGACTAATAGTGCTTCCTTGAGGCCAGAAATGGTACGTCTTGGTAAATCTACCTGACCAGGATCTCCTGTCAGTAAAAACTTAGCATTTTTCCCCATTCGGGTTAAAAACATTTTCATTTGAGCGTGTGTAGTGTTTTGACCTTCATCTAAAATCACGAACGCATTATCTAAGGTCCTACCACGCATAAAGGCTAACGGTGCAATTTGAATCACACCCTTTTCAATATAGTTGTCTAATTTTTCATGAGGAATCATATCTCGCAATGCATCGTACAAGGGCTGCATGTAAGGATCTAATTTTTCTTTTAAATCTCCAGGTAGAAATCCTAGATTCTCTCCAGCTTCGACCGCCGGACGTGTTAAAATAATTCGTTTTACTTCTTTTGCCTTTAATGCCTTAACGGCTAAAGCTACACCTGTGTAGGTTTTCCCTGTTCCAGCAGGTCCTATTGCAAACACCATGTCATTTTTACGTACACTCTCTACCAACTTTCGTTGATTAGCGGTTTGTGCCTTTATTAATTTACCTCCAACACCATGTACTAAAACTTCGCCACTCTTATCTGACGTTTTATAATCTTCACTACTATTACTAGTAAGTACACGTTCTATAACATTTTCGTCGAGCTTATTATATTTACCAAAATGCTTCATCAACATTGTCATCCTATGATCAAATTCCTCTAACAGATCTTCGTCGCCATAGGCTTTAATTTTATTTCCTCTGGCTACAATTTTAAGCTTTGGAAAATACTTTTTTAAGAGTTCGATATTTGCATTTTGTGCACCGAAGAATTCTTTAGGTGTAATTTCTTCGAGTTCTAGAATGAGTTCGTTCAAAAGGCTACTAAATTTAGTGTGTTAATCTGTTTTCTTTTATTAGTTTTGTGTATAACTAGTATACACACAAATCTAGCGATTTTACAATCAAATTTTTCAAAAAAATATCAACAATCAATCCATGGCAATAATCACTTTAACGACTGATTTTGGAGAGAAAGATCACTTTGTGGGCTCTATAAAAGGTGCTATTTACAGTGAATTTCCGGACGCAAAGATTGTGGATGTATCGCATTCTATTTCACCTTTTAATATTTCTGAAGCCGCATATATTATTTTAAATGCATATAGTAGTTTTCCAAAAGGAACCATTCATATTATAGGAATTGATTCTGAGTTAAGCCCTGAAAACAAGCACATTGCAATTAAACTAGATGACCATTACTTTATATGTGCTAATAATGGAATAATGAGTATGATCTGTGGGGAAATTGCGCCTGAGAAAATTGTTGAAATAAACATTCATGACAAGATCGAAACAAGCTTTCCTGTATTAGATGTATTTGTAAAAGTAGCTTGCCATATTGCCAGAGGAGGTACTTTAGAAATTATTGGAAAAGTTATTAACAACATCAAACCTATTAAAAATTTAAACCCCTTTGTTAATGATGATAAAAACCAAATTATTGGGAGCATTATTTATATAGATAATTATGGTAATGTAGTTACAAATATTAAACAAAAGTTTTTTGAAGATGTCCAAAAGACCAGATCATTTGAGATCTCTGCACGCAACCATAAATTCAATAAAATATATAGTAAGTATAGCGATATTGTAAATTTCGAAATTGAGGAGTCTAAACGAAACGATGAAGGTAAAGGCCTTGTGGTTTTTAATTCCTCTGGCTATCTAGAAATTGCCGTTTACAAAAGCAACTCAACAACAGTTGGTAGTGCATCAACTCTAATGGGTTTAAAAACGATGGACACGGTAACCATAAATTTTCACCCTGTTACGAGTCCTTCTAAACGAGAAGTTAGTTTGAGGCAATAATGATTAGGGTAGTTCAAATAAAATGGAGAAGTAAAGTATAACCACCACTATAAAAATTAGAATCTTAATATATTATGTTAGTAAGAATTGTAAAAATGAGCTTTGAGCCTGCAAAAATAGAAGAATTCTTAGCTAATTTTGAAACTGTAAAAACGAAAATCCGAAACTTTGAAGGGTGCAATTTTTTAGAATTGTATCGTGATCAAAACAACACTAATGTTTTTTTTACGTATAGCTATTGGAACTCAGAAAATGATTTAGATAATTACAGACACTCAGATTTATTTAAAGGTGTTTGGAAAAATACCAAAATCTTATTTAATGCCAAACCGGAAGCTTGGAGTGTAAATAAACTACATAGTTTAAAGTAAAATAATCATGTTTGCAATTTTAAAAAAAGAAATAAATACATTCTTCGCCTCCCCAATAGGCTATTTGGTAATCGGCGTTTTTTTATTACTTAATGGACTTTTTTTATGGGTCTTTAAAGGTGAATTTAACATTTTAAATAATGGTGTTGCCAGTCTGTCTGGATTTTTTCTGTTAGCGCCCTGGATACTAATTTTTCTTGTGCCTGCTATTACCATGCGTAGTTTTAGCGATGAAAAAAAGCAAGGTACTCTTGAGTTGTTAGTTACCAAACCAATATCTAATATGCAGATTGTGCTTGGGAAGTTCCTAGGCGCTTTATCATTAATATTAATGGCGTTAATCCCAACTTTATTGTATGTTTTTACGGTTTATCAATTGGGTAATCCCACAGGAAATATTGATGCAGGTAGCACAATCGGGTCATATTTTGGATTGTTGTTTTTGGTCGCCGCCTATACTGCAATAGGCGTATTTGCCTCGACCTTATCTGATAATCAAATTGTAGCCTTCATAACCTCAGTATTTACTTGTTTTTTCTTTTATTTCGGATTTGAAGGAATATCAAACTACACTCCATTTGGCGATCTTATTTATTTAGAAAATTTAGGAATGTCTGCACACTACAATAGTATGAGTCGTGGTGTTTTAGACACCCGAGATCTAATTTACTTTGTAAGCATAACGATTGCGTTTTTAATATTTACAGAATTAAGGATCAAAATAAAATGATAATTACACCATTTTTAGTCATTTTTATAATTGTGGTATTTGTGCTGCTATATTTATTTTTAAAAACAGTAGATAAAAGAAAATGGTTATCTGCTTTAATTGCACTTGCACTAACCCCTTTTGTCTATTTTTACATGTTTTATCCCTTTATAAATATATTGAGCAACTATCATCATCAAAAATATTTTGATAGTGAAGCTTGGATGGAAAAGCCTGCTTTGCGTTATGAGATGGCAGATCATATTATAAAATCGGACACCTTAGTAGGTTTAACTAAAACAGAAGTTTCGAATTTACTCGGAAACTACGAATGGTTATCGTGGGAAGATAATCAAAATGTGCATAATGAAAATAAGTGGAATTATGGATTAGGAATTGAACCTGGTGCTTTTAATAATCATAAAGAATGTTTAGAAATTACTTATATCAATAATTACGTAATTGCCCTAAATCAATACCAAGAAGAAATCACATTCGATGATGAAAAAAAATAAAAACATAATTTACATTCTTGTTGTAGTAGTTGCACTTTTTATTGTGAATGCTGTTGCCAGTAGCTATTATGGCCGTTTTGATTTAACACAAGACAATCGTTATACGCTATCGAACACATCTAAGACTTTAATTAGTGATTTAGACTCCCCTTTGATCATTGATGTTTTTTTAGTAGGAGATTTTCCTTCACAATTTAGATTGCTTCAAACAGAAACCAAACAAATTATTGAAGAGTTTCAATTACAGAGCGACCAAATTTTCATTAATTATATAAACCCGATCGAAGACGAATCTACCAGAGAACGAAATATTGAAGAGTTAACCAGGTCTGGACTTGAACCATACATTAACACAGACAATAGTACAGGTAAAGTGACACAGGATATTATTTTTCCATGGGCCTTTGCAAGTTATAAAGATGCTACTGTAAAAATACCGCTCCTAAAAAAAAGTATTACTCAAAGCCTAGAAGAACAAATCACTAATTCCATTCAATCTTTAGAGTATGCGTTTGCAGATGGTTTTAATAAATTAGTGAATGAAAAAGCGAAGAAAATTGCGATCTTAAAAGGTAATGGTGAACTAGATGATATCTATATCGCCGATTTTCTTCAAACATTAAAACCTTATTACAATTTAGCACCTTTTACCCTGGATAGCGTCTCCGCCAATCCTCAAGGCACATTAAATAACCTAAAAGCATTCGATCTCATCGTTGTTGCTAAACCAAGTATAGCTTTTTCGGAAAAAGAAAAATTAGTATTGGATCAGTTTATAATGCAAGGGGGTAAAAGTTTATGGCTTACAGAATCCGTTATTATGGACAAAGATAGTCTCTATAACGAATCACGATCTGGAGTCTCTATTGCACGCGACTTAAATTTAAATGATTTTTTCTTTAAATACGGAATCAGAGTTAACAACAGCCTGGTGAAAGATCTTTATTCTGCTCCAATTATGCTGGCAATTGGAGAAGGAAGCCAAGCACAACTACAACCTATTCAATGGCAATATTCACCTTTAGCAGCATCTAATCCAGATCATCCTATTACAAAAAATATTGAATTAGTAAAATTTGATTTTGCCAGCCCGATAGATACTTTAAAAAATGATCTTAAAAAGTATATTTTATTACAAAGTTCTCCAAAATCTAAGTTAGAAGGTGTTTTAACAGCTATATCACTAGCAGATGTCACAGAAGCTCCTGATGAGCAAACATATAATTCAGGTCCCCAAAACCTAGCTGTTTTATTACAAGGTGAGTTCTCATCGGTATATGATAAGCGTATTTTGCCTTTTAACGTGGATAATTTTACGTCAGAAAGTATACCAACTAAGATGATCATAATATCAGATGGTGATGTCATTAAGAATGATGTAGTAAGAAATAGACCTAAAGAACTAGGCGTAGATTATCGAGGTTTTAAATATGGAAATAAAGAGTTTTTATTAAACGCTATAAATTATCTATTAGAGGACACGGGACTTATAAACATAAGATCAAAAGAAATAAAAGTTGCTTATTTAGATTCGGAAAAGATTAAGGAGACTAAATTAAAATGGCAACTTATAAATATCGCTCTGCCGCTAGTAATTCTGTTGGTATTTGGACTCATTTTTAATTATTCCAGAAAGAAAAAATACACTTAAAATTTTCATTCTACCCCTTATTAAATTCCATTTTTAGCATAAATATATTGTTAATAAGTTTGTTTTATAAAACCCTTCTATTAGGATATATTTGTAAGACTAATTTTAAGATTAAAAATTCACATATATCGCATGAAATTTATAGTTTCAAGTACCTATTTATTAAAGCAACTTCAAGTTTTAGGAGGTGTTATTAATAACAGTAACACACTTCCTATTTTAGATAATTTTTTATTTGAACTCAGCAAATCAAAGCTAACAGTATCTGCAAGTGATTTAGAAACCACAATGTCATCGACTATCGATGTTGAAAGTGATTCTGAAGGCAGTATCGCATTACCAGCACGTTTACTATTGGATACGCTTAAAACGTTTCCGGAGCAACCCCTAACGTTTGTGGTAGAAGATAACAATACAGTAGAAATTAGCTCTAACCATGGTAAGTATGCTTTAGCTTATGCTGATGGTGCCGAATTCCCTAACGCTGTATCGATTGAGGATGCAAGCACAACCACAATTATGGGAGATATCTTAGCTACGGCAATAAGTAAAACCATCTTTGCAGCAGGCAACGATGATTTACGCCCGGTTATGAGTGGTGTATTTTTTCAGTTTTCTCAAGATAATTTAACATTTGTTGCAACTGATGCGCACAAATTGGTAAAATATACTAGAGCAGATGTTAGTGCTACTGAGACAGCAGAATTTATTATGCCGAAAAAACCTTTGAATTTGTTGAAAGGCATTCTTGCTGGAAGTGATGATGATGTATTAGTAGAATATAATGAATCTAATGCAAAGTTTACTTTTGAAAACTCAGTTTTAATTTGTCGTTTAATTGACGGCAAGTACCCTAATTATGAAGCTGTTATCCCAAAAGAAAATCCAAACAAATTAGTAATTGATAGAACTCAGTTTTTAAATTCTGTACGTCGTGTTAGTATTTTTTCTAACAAAACAACACATCAGATCCGATTAAAAATCGCAGGTGCAGAATTAAACATTTCTGCAGAAGATATAGACTATAGTAACAAAGCCGAAGAGCGCCTTACTTGTGATTACCAAGGAGACGATATGCAAATTGGCTTTAATTCTAGGTTCTTAACAGAAATGATAAATAATTTAAGCTCTGACGAAGTTCAGTTAGAAATGAGCCTACCAAATAGAGCAGGTATTTTAACACCAACAGATGGCTTAGACGAAGGTGAGCATGTAACTATGCTTGTAATGCCTGTAATGCTTAATAATTAAGCAACAAAACTGCTATTTTCAACAATTGAGAAGGCTTACTGTGATGGTGAGCCTTTTTTTTTCAAGAAATAAAGTACCTCAACCCCATTGTTTGGCAAATGCATCAAATAGCAATTAAAAAGTAAATCATTATTTTGAGTGTTAAAGGAATTTTAAATTCACTTTAAACTCAAAAAAAAATCAATATATTTAGAAGTATGAGGAAATTAGCATCATTTATAATACTTCTTGCTTTTATCGTAAGTTGCAAATCTTATCAAGACAAACAAGTGATTGATAATGATATAGATCAAAATCTTGCAAAAAATGATACAGTTAGTATAAGTAGTGACGAAACCGATTACGAAATACTTATAATAGAACCTGGTTTTAATGTCTGGTTAGAAAGTGTTGCTAGACCAGAAGGTTATTATTCGCAACAGTTTTTAGAATCACGAAACGCGCTATACGTGCAGGCATGGAATCAAAGGAATCTACAACCACAAACCTACGATCCAAACTTGTATGAATTACGCATAGACTACGATACCACTACAGATTACGGGTATGAAGTAAACTATAAACTTTATAACTACTTTATATATTTTCAGCGAAAATATAAACAGCAACTCACAGGATTTATTCCTAGAATTTAATTTAAATTTGCAGCACTTTTAGGTGCTATGGAAAAATTCAAAAAAACTTGGGAAATTCAACAAAACTGGCAGTTGTTATTTCCCTTTTTAGGTATTATAGGAATAGGATATTCTGCTTTTAAAATTGCGTATATATTATTAGAGCAATACCATATAGCTGTCATTATTACAACGGCAATCCTTATTGCTGTTCTTTTATTAAAATTGACTCTATATATTTTCAAAAAGCTAGAAAAAAAATGGATATTGGATTATAAATGGGAAATGATCCGGGTATTTATAGTATTTGCAGTTACCGGAAGTTCTTCCGTTTATGTTGGCAGACCCGTTATGAAACTAATAGGAATTACTAAAGAAAACCTAAATCCCTTACTATACTGGATTTTATTTATTATCATTGGTTTAATTTTTTATCAGATCCTCTTGGTTACTTTTGGATGGCTATTCGGTCAGTTTAAATTTTTCTGGGAATTTGAAAAGAAAATGTTAAGCCGATTTGGATTAAAACGATTTTTAGATTGAATTATAAAACAGTAATATTAACAGTAACTAAAGGCCTGGCGCTTTTGCTAGTCCTAACGATACTATTACCATCTGCTGTAAAGTTAACCCATGCATTTAATCATCAAACTCATGACGTTTGCGAGTCTGACGATGAGGCTTATACACACTTTCATCAATCTGATTTAGATTGTAATTTTTACAAGTTTAAACTTACCGAAAATCAGTTTTACGCTGTTTTTAATTATAAAGAACAACTTACCTCTCCATTTTTAGAGCAAGCCTTAGAACATTATATTTCTTTCAATAATCATCAGCAATTATCGAATTTCCTTAGAGGCCCTCCTCAATTAGTGTAGTATGATGAATTAATACACACTAATAATTTTATTTAATGAAACGACTAATTGTTGGTATAGCTTTAACACTATCCTGTTTTGGCTATAGTCAAAATTGCACTTATACTTTTTTAGGAGAACTTTCAGATTTTCATGATGGTTCACCCATCGCATCAGCTACTATATTTATTAAAGAGCGTGATAAATACGTTGTGTCTGATTTTGATGGTAAATTTAAAATTGAAAACCTGTGCAAGGGCTCTCTAACGTTAACAATATCTCATATTAACTGCGAAACAAAAACTGTGAATTATGAGATTATTGGCGACACCTATAAAGCAATTCAGATCGAACATCACATTGAAGAGCTAAATGAAGTTTCTGTTACGGCAAATACTGTAAGAAAAGAAACGGAAACAGCCCAGGAGACTTTGCTAAAAGCCGAAACGCTTAAGAAGTATAGCGCCTTAAATTTAGGCGATGCTTTAAAAGAGGTATCTGGTGTATCTTCTATAAATACTGGTAACGCTATCGTAAAACCAATGATAAATGGTTTACACAGCAGCAGGTTGCTTATTCTCAATAACAATGTAAGACAACAAGATCAGGAATGGGGAATAGAGCACGCACCCAATATAGATATCAATTCGGCAGAACAGATATCTGTAATTAAGGGCTCTGGTGCTTTAGCCTATGG
>JABDKL010000139.1 GCA_013002225.1 Winogradskyella sp. | reverse complement strand
CAAATAAAAGCATCTAATAAAAACAAAGGCGAGGCACTTTTAATCGCCAATGACTATAGACGTTTTAATTACATACCATACGCATACAGAACTAAAAATTATGGTAAAACATGGGAACGTATTGTAGATGAAAGTGATGTACAAAGCTATACTTTAGCAATAGTAGAAGATTTAGAAGAGCCAAATCTCATGTTCTTAGGGACGGATGACGGTTTGTATATCTCAATGAATGCTGGAGAAAAATGGACCAAATGGACCGAAGGTTTTCCAACCACATCGGTTAAGGATTTAGTTATTCATCCAAGGGAACATGATTTGGTAATTGGTACATTTGGACGAGCTGCTTGGGTTTTAGATGATATAAGACCCCTTCGCGAAATGGCTAAGAATGCATCAGTAATGAGTTCAAATATTAAATTGTTTGATCCACCAACTGCTTATCAGGCTGCCTACCAGCAACCTACTGGCAGTCGTTTTGGTGCGGATGCGATGTATCACGGAGAAAATCGAGGTGGAGGTGCTCGTTTTGCTTATCTGTTTAATAAAAAGGAGACACCTAAAGATGAGACCAAAGAAGATACTGAATCCGATGCAGAAATGGACTCAGATAAAGAAGAGGCTAAAGTTTCTTGGGATTCATTACAATTAAAATTATATGATGGTGACCGATTAATAAGAACTTTAAAAACCAAAGCACCAAAAGAAAATGGTATGCACAACTGGACATGGTATATGGATGAAGCAGGTGCCGACAGGCCTTCTCGTAGAATTAGAGAAAGAAGTCGTGAATCAGGTGGTGTTCGTGTAAAACCAGGAACCTACAGAGCAGTTTTACATTATGGTGACCAAATGTCTGAAACTACAATTACAGTTAAATCTGACCCTCGATTAGACGATTCGCAAAAAAACATTGATGAAGTTTACGCAGCTTCAAAACAATTAGAGCAAATGCAACAAACTGCAGCAGATGCTGTAAAGCAGTTGGTCGAAAGTAAAACTATTGCTGAAGACTATAAGTCTGAGTTAACTAAACTAGATAAGGATGCTTACAAGGAAGAAATTAAAGCATCCAAGGCAATTGTTAAGCAAATTGACAGTCTTATTGATGACTACCTGGGTAAAGTTGATAAACGACAAGGTATTACTAGAAATCCTGAGGTAACACCATTACAACGATTAGGAACTGCTAGCAGCTATGTAAGGGGTAGTCAGAATGGCTTAACCTCAACGGAAACTACTCTAATCGAACAAGCTAAAACGGCAATGGATAATTTACTGGGTAAAACCAATGCCTTTTTCAATAAAGATTGGAATGATTATAAAAACAAAATGCAAAGTGTTAAAGTAGACCCATTTAAAAAGACTGAAACCTTTAGTATTGATTAAACAATGCTAAAATCAAAACCGTTTGAAATAAGTTTGTCAAATAAAATGAGGATTGTTCTTCCTAACGAGCATATCCTGGATTTTATAACTAGAAATGAAAAGCGAATCCGTGTAGTCACCAAGTTTGAAAAGAAGTCAATTGAATTTTATGCGGCTTTAAAAAAGGACAAAACAGGATTGTATTACATTTACTTTAGCAAGGCAAAACAAAAAGAACTAGGGATATTTCAAAACGATTATTTTACGTTACAGATCTTTGAGGATACCTCAAAATATGGGGTTGAAATGTCGGAGGAACTACAAGCAGTTTTATTAACTGATTTTGAAGCCTTTCAAATCTTTGAAAATTTAACACCTGGAAGAAAAAGAAGTTTAATTTATGCCATATCCAGATATAAATCACCCCAAACTCGTGTTGATAAAGCATTAATTTTAACTCAAAACCTCAAAAAAGGGATAAAAGACCCAAAATTATGGCTTAAGGCTTAATTAGGTTTGGAAGTCCATAAATAACTAATTAACTTTATAAGAAACAATTAAAAAATTAATTATCTAATGAAAAATTTTAAACTTATAGCACTGGCACTAACCCTTGTTTTTGCCACAGCATGTAAAGACAATAACAAGGAATCTGAAGACAACATGGAAACCGAAATGGAAACTGAGGTAAAGGAAATGATGACTGATGAAAATGAAATAACTAAAGAATTAACTTTTAATCTATCGCCTAAGAGCGATAGTAATGTTGAAGGTACAGTTACATTTACTCAAACTGGTGACGAAGTAAGCATGGTCGCTAATATGAGTGGTTTAACAGAAGGAACGCATGCGATTCATATACATGAAAAAGCAGATTGCTCGTCTGCTGATGCTAAATCTACTGGAGGACACTGGAATCCAACAGCACAACCACATGGTAAATGGGGTGATGAAGCTGGTTATCACAAGGGTGATATAGGTAATTTTGAAGTTGGAACAGATGGTAAGGGTATGGTTGAGTTTTCTACAGATCAATGGTGTATGGGTTGTGGTGATGATACAAAAGATATTATCGGTAAGGCAATTATAGTACATCAAGGTACTGATGATTTCACCTCGCAACCGTCTGGTGATGCAGGCAGCAGAGTAAGTTGTGGTGGTATTATAGAATAAATAGGTAAAAATTAACTTATTAATTAGCTATCACATAAGTGGTAGCTTTTTTGTATTTTCGATAAAATTGTTATCACTAGATTAAATACTATGGCAGAACTTGATATGTTGGTACAGCAATTTCAGAATAAAAATGAAATTGCTTTTAAAAAATTATACACTATGTATGGAAATAGTATACACGGTGTTGTCTACAACATAGTAAAAGACTCTGATATAGCTGACGAGCTCATGCAAGACGTTTTTATTAAAGCATGGCATAAATCTGATACTTATTCTTCAAAAAAAGGAAGATTTTTTACCTGGATACTCAACATTGCGCGCAATACGGCCATAGATAAAACCAGATCTAAAGCTTTTAAACAATCTAAACAAAACCTCAACGCCGATTTCTTCGTAGATATTATAGAAAGCAATGACAATTTAGATAGCAGTACTGATGCCATCGGAATAAAAAAGTTTGTAAAAAACCTTGGGCAAAAATGCAAAGAGGTGATTGAGCTTCTATATTTTAAAGGATTTACACAAAAAGAAGCTTCGGAAGAATTAAAAATGCCAATTGGTACAGTAAAAACACGGAATAGAAATTGCATTAAACAATTAAGAGACACAGTATTAAATTAATATGGATATAAACGCATACATAGAATCAGGTACATTAGAATTATACGTAGCTGGACAACTTTCTGAGGAAGAAAATCAGGAGGTCTATGAACTGTTGCAAAAACATCCGGAATTATTACAGGAGGTCCTAGAGATAGAAGCCGCTGTTGTTAAATTAACTGCCGCAGTATCGCCTCACTCTATAAATTTCGATTCATTTAAAGGTCAACTTGGTGGTGCTGATACAAAAGTGGTTGATCTTAAACCAACCAAGCCAGGTTGGATATCTTACACTGGCTGGGCAGCCTCTATCTTATTGGCTGGTGGTTTATTGTGGACCCTTAACAATAAAACAGACTTAGAAAACCAGTTACAAACTGCAGAGACTGAGAATCAGTATCTAGAAATTCAGATTGAAGATGCAAGAACTGATTTGGCGGTTACCAAAAACTTGCTCGATGCTATTAGAGACAAAGATATTTTAGCTGTTCCATTAGGTGGTCAGGGCGATTATGCATCAACTTATGCTAAAGTCTATTGGAATAAAGAAGATAACACCATCTATCTGGATGCAGAAGGATTGCCTAATGCTCCTGAAGGGAAAGTATGGCAAGTATGGTCACTAACTTTAAATCCGTTGACGCCTACAAGCTTAGGTACTATAGACGATTTTAATTCTGATGATAATAAAATATTTACCATTGCCAATGCCAACGAAAGTCAGGCATTCGGAATTACTCTAGAACCTGCTGGTGGTAGTGAATCACCGACAATGGAGCAATTATACACCCTGGGTATTGTACAAACGGCACCTTAATGTTGTCGGCAAAACGCTGCTATAGACCAATTGAGATTTAAAGGTTACAAAAAAGCACTAAACAATTTGGATTCAGACCTGTTTTCTCACTCCATTACTGGCTATGATAATTTAGACCATAAGACCGACGCCATTGGAATTAAAAAGTACGTGTCTAAATTAAGTCCTAAT
>JABDKL010000007.1 GCA_013002225.1 Winogradskyella sp. | reverse complement strand
CAAGTGCATACACCAAAATTGGCACGGTAAGAATTGAGCCACCACCACCGATCAAACCTAACACCAGCCCTATTAATAATGCTCCAACATAACCTAATATTTCTATTACTTCCATTACTGAAATTATTTTTCTCAAAAGTATAGCCTTATATTGATAAGGTTTGTAACACTTGTTACATGACTACATTAAATATAAGGGGTATAAAAATTAAAAATAAATTTTGTTGTCGCTAACTTTGGTCTTGGATTGATTTAGTAGTATTGATATCCTAAATCAAAAGCCAGCTTCACAAAATAAAATTCGAGCTAGATTCTTGCGAAATCTTATGCATGTTAAGCATAAGTTATAGATTAAATAAAAAAAAAACGCTCAAGCAAGCTTCGTGAATTCGCATAATATATGCCTAACAAAGCAAAAAAAAAGGATTGCTATCGCATCCTTTATGTTCCGCTTTGAAAATACTTTCAACAAAAAAACGCTCAAGCAAGCTCCGTGAATTCGCATAATTCATGCCTAACAAAGCAAAAAAAAGGATTGCTATCGCATCCTTTATGTTCCGCTTTGAAAATACTTTCAACAAAAAAACGCTCAAGCAAGCTTGGCGTTTTTTCTTTTGAAAGTATTTATTCGTGACCTCGACAGGATTCAAACCTGTAACCTCTTGAGCCGTAATCAAGTGCGCTATTCAGTTGCGCCACGAGGCCGTTTTTAAGTGGGTGCAAATATAATACATTTATTAAAAACCAACCAAACTATTATTTCAAAAATTGTAATTGTTTATTTTTGAGATATGATTTCTAAAGAATTACTACAACCATTCCGATATAATTTTGATAATACTATTATAGATAGTATATCTAAACTGGGAGTTCTAAAAAGCTATAACAAACATGACATCATTATAGATATTGGTCAAGATTTAAAGTTTACACCTTTATTAATACGCGGAAGCATAAAAGTAATGCGCGAAGACAATTATGGAGATGAACTATTATTATACATGTTAGAAACTGGTGACACCTGTGCCATGTCCCTGACTTGTTGTATGGCAAAATCAGCTAGTAAAATTAGAGCGATTGCAGATGAAGACACAACGGTGATAATGATTCCTGTAGAATACATGCAACATTGGTACAACACTAATGAAAGTTGGAGAAATTTTATTTTGCAGAGCTACCAAATTCGTTTTGACGAAATGTTAGAAACTATAGATGCCTTGGCTTTTATGAAAATGGATGAGCGCTTATTTAAATACCTAACAGATAAATCAAAACTTTCTGCATCTACCACTTTAGAAACAACGCATCAAGAAATTGCTGAAGACTTACACACCTCCCGCGTTGTCATCTCAAGACTTTTAAAACAACTTGAGCAAGAACAGAAAATTAAACTGGGAAGAAGCCAGATTACAGTTTTAGATTTTTAGTAACAAATGTGACATTATAAAAAAGCTAAGTTTTGTAATTTTGTAGGTGTAAAAATTGATTAGAAAAATGAAGATAGAACAATTATATACAGGATGTTTAGCACAAGGTGCTTACTACATTGAGTCTGAAGGTGAAGTAGCTATAATTGATCCCCTTAGGGAAACACAGCAATATATAGATAAGGTAAATGCAAATAACGCTAAAATTAAATATATATTGGAAACCCATTTTCATGCCGATTTTGTTTCTGGACATGTAGATCTAGCCCAAAAAACAGGAGCTAAGATTGTTTACGGTCCTGGCGCTACGACAGATTATGATATTTATTCAGCGCAAGACAATGAAGAATTAAAGCTTGGTAATGTCACTATTAAAGTATTACATACACCAGGCCACACCTTAGAATCCACAACCTATCTACTAAAGGACGAAAATGGGAAAGATCATGCTATTTTTTCTGGTGACACCTTATTTTTAGGGGATGTTGGGCGTCCTGATTTGGCTATTAAGTCCGACCTAACTAAAGAAAACTTAGCAGAAATGTTATACGACTCCCTACGCAATAAAATTATGCCCTTAGCGGATGACGTTATTGTATATCCTGCACATGGAGCTGGGTCGGCATGTGGTAAAAACTTAAGCAAAGAAACGGTGGGTGTCCTTGGTGAGCAAAAGAAAACCAATTATGCCTTACGTAGCGATATGACTAAGGAGGAGTTTGTAAAAGAAGTGCTGGACGGTATAGCTCCTCCTCCACAATATTTTGCGAAAAATGCTATGTTGAATAAAATGGGATATGCCACGTTTGATACCGTTTTAAAAACAGGAAATGTACCATTAAATCCGGAAGCTTTTGAGGCTATGGCGAATCATGAATCGGCTTTGGTTTTAGATGTAAGGCCGCAAAGTGAATATATTAAGGGTCATATTCCGAACTCAATCTTTATTGGTCTTAATGGCGGATTTGCACCATGGGTTGGAGCTTTAATTACGGACATTAATCAACCTATTGTCCTTGTAACGCCAGAAGGTAAATCTAAGGAAGCTGTAACACGTCTTTCGCGAGTAGGATATGATAATACTTTAGGTTACCTAGATGGAGGAATAGAAGCTTGGCAATCTTCTGGGAGAGCTATCGAAACTTTAGAATCTATTACAGCAGATGAGTTTGCTGATAAAGCAAAAAAGGCTGATTTAAATATTTTAGATGTGCGTAAGATTGGAGAATATCAATCCATGCATTTGGAAGATGCTCAGCATTTTTCTCTCGATCTCATCAATGAAAATATGAGTGATGTAAACAAGGATAAAACCTATTATATTCACTGCGCAGGTGGCTACCGCTCAGTCATAGCGGCTTCAATTTTAAAAGCCAGAGGATTTAACAATCTTATTGATATTGCAGGAGGATTTGGCGCGATTAAAAAGACAGATCTGCCAACAACAGACTTTGTTTGCCCTTCCACCATATAAGGAAAACTAGTTTAAATAATTTCAGCACTAAGACCTGCTTGAAGTAGTTTAGAACAGCGTGGTTTTAAATCATCATATGAACCTGTTTTTACGGTGCACTTTCCTTTATAATGAACCAAAATTGCACATTGCTCTGCTTGTTCTGGCACATGATCGCACGCATAGATAAGTGTATCTATTACGTGATCGAATGTATTAACATCATCATTGAACAAAACAATCTCATTCTGTTTTAAAATGTCTTCTTCGATGAGTAATTCTTCCTGACCTTTTTCTTGAAAATCCATAATAAAAATATGCTTTAAGCTAAATTAAAAAAAATATGCTTTCGATATACGTTTAAGCTCAGGATTTAGATAGTTGTAATATGTTAAACTTTACCCTAGTATCCCATTTAATTTTCAGCTAATAAATTTAATCATTAATTAATATAAGAACTTTTGTCATTACCTGCAATGGTATAAAAATGGATTGTCTAAATCTTTAGACAATCCATTAATAATTAAAAAAATAAGATCTATTTTTTTATTCTTATTAAATCGGTACTAGTTACAAGGCCCTAAATTAGTCCAGCCACCTGAAACACGTTCGTATAAATTCCCATAATAGGTTACACGCTCACCAATATTGTAACTTCTTCCACTTTGCCATTCTTGCACACCATCACATGGGCCAGAAGAACTTCCTGGATACATAGCCTCTAAAGCAATAACATCATTGCCGTTAAAGTTTCCGCTCGCACTTGTAGAGAAACATGCTTGCATAACCGATGTAGCGTCTGTACCTGTTGGAGTACCTGGTACGTGGACTGCACCATCAGAACCTTGCCCTTCATTATTATATGAGCCACAGCTTGCACGATCGAACCAATCTGAATGACGGAAACCAACAGAGTGACCAATTTCGTGTGTAATTACGTGCTCATTTACATTTGTAGAAAACTGCTCTATACCGTATATCTGCACGTACTTATGTGGTTGCCCGCTCGAATTAGGAAATCCAGCAACACCACCTGTACCTCCAGGATTATTTACTGAATTATCATACACCACCATATCTGCTGCCTGGTAATTAGTACCAAAAGTTAGATTAAAATCCAGCGTCATATTACTAATGTTATTATAATTAGCAACTGCTCTGGTTAACGCTGTACGCGCTTTACTTGATAACGCCTGGCTACCGCCTGTATAACCTAGTATATTGATAGTACGATTATTACCTGTTACTAAATTATAAGTTCGGTACTGCTTTGCACTACTAGTGTGAGCATCAATAAGCTTATTTAATTCTTTTGTAGTAAAGACAATATCACTCCCAATATAGATTCTCTCTTCCACCGTGCCATCTGGTAAGTGAAAATCCCCTTTAGAAACGAGCCCCACATCTATATCTAAGGATTTTATTGAATTAAGCAAATCAATATCAGTTACGAGAGTTCTATTATCTAATTTGTTCATGTTGATAATAACATCTTCATTTAAATTAGAGACATCCTCAAGTGCGCTATCTTTTTCACAAGATGTGAATACAAGTGC
>JABDKL010000132.1 GCA_013002225.1 Winogradskyella sp. | reverse complement strand
GTCTTTTTTGAACGATCTCAGCAGTGAGGGTACCTTCAACAGATACGAAAACCTCAGCATTTTTGACCATTTTATTAGATTTTAGGGCATTTTCTAACTGGTTCAAATCTATAATTTCTTTAGGCTTGTCCGTAACACTCTCTTGATTTAGTATTAACAATTTACTAACAGTTTCATGAGTGATATACAAGTTGTCTTCACCCAAAAAATTGATCTGCGTATCATTAATAGGCCTTTCGCTGTTTCGGGTATTAGAAAACGCAAAGAGACCACTAACAACTGCTAGTAACACAACTAATTTTATGACCGGATACTTAACTCGCAATGCTTAATGCCTGTTTAATATATTTAACTTCTTCACCTATATCACCAGCGCCGATTGTAACAATTACTCGTGCCGTGCTGTTTTTTATCATCGATATGAGTTCGTCTTTAGAACTCAACGATTTATTTTTATTGGTTATTTTATCTAATAACCATTTTGATGTAACGCCTTCTATTGGCTGCTCTCTTGCTGGATAGATGTCTAATAGAATTATTTCATCAAATTGACTTAGTGCTTTTGCAAACCCATCAATAAAATCTCTGGTTCTTGAGAATAGATGTGGTTGAAATATGGCCAACACGTTTTTCTTTGGATACATCTCACGCACCGCATGATGCAATGCATTAATTTCTTCAGGATGATGAGCATAATCGTCTATTAAAACCAAGTCGTTGGTTTTAATATGATAGGTAAATCTGCGTTTAACACCTTTATAAGATGCTAATGCCTTAGCGAGCTGAAGGTGAGGGCACCCATACTCCACAGCCATCGCCAAGGCTATTACTGCATTCGACAAATTATGTCTACCTGGTAGGTTAAATTGAAAATTTTTAATAATGGTCTTTGGTGTTTTTAAATTAAACACATAAGATCCATTACTGATCTTTATATTTTGAGCACTATAGTCTGAATCATCATCCACACCATAAGTGATGCCTTTAAGTGGTAAACCATTTCTAACAAACAGTGTTCCTTTATCTTCTGCTAATTGTCCAAATGCCTTGAACGCCTCTTCCATGGCTTGAGAATTGCCATAAATATCAAGGTGATCTGCATCTACAGAAGTGATACAGGCCATATTTGGTGATAAGGTTAAGAATGAACGATCAAACTCATCAGCTTCTACCACAGTAACTTCGGCACCTTTACTGATGTAGTTAGAATTATAATTTTCACTAATACCTCCTAAAAAAGCTGTGACTGGCACATTACACTGAAAGAGTAAATGACCTAAGATACTTGTGGTTGTAGTTTTGCCATGCGTACCTGCAACGGCTAGACAAAATGTACCTTCGGTGACTTTACCTAAGACTTCGGCGCGCTTTAAAATACGAAATCCGTTAGTCTTGAAATACGCTAGTTCTTTATGCGAATTTGGTATTGCAGGTGTATATACTACAAGTGTGTCTTCGTTTTCTAAAAATGGTGTTGGAATTAAACTAACATCATCGACATAATGACAATCTATACCCTCAGCTTCGAGTTGCTGTGTAATTGGTGTTTTTGTTTTATCGTAGCCAGCAACCTCCTTACCAATTGCTTTAAAATAGTAGGCCAGCGCACTCATGCCAATGCCACCTATTCCGATAAAATATATATGTTGCGCTTTGGTAACTTGCATTAGGCTATTAATTTTTCTATTTGATCAACAATATCTTTTGTTGCATTAGGCAGTGCTAGTGTTTTAATAGACTCACCTAGTGATTGTCTTAATTCACTAGATTCTATTATTTTGGTAAATTCCGTATCGAATTTTTCGTCCAATTCTGACTCTTTCAACATTAAAGCCGCCTTCTTTTGTACGATGGCTTTGGCGTTTTGTGTTTGATGATCCTCAGCAACATTAGGTGATGGTATGAATAAAACGGGTTTACCGACAACGCAAAGCTCTGAAACCGATCCTGCTCCTGCACGGGAAATAATGACATCGGCAGCGGCATAAGCCATTTCCATATTATTTAAAAACGGATACACCTGAACGTCTTCCAATTTGTTAAAGACTTTGTACTGATCGTAATACAATTTTCCGCACTGCCAAATCAATTGAACGTTGAGCGATTCAATTAAGTCTAGTTTTTCTTCAATAAGCTGATTTATTCGTCTGGCACCTAAGCTTCCACCTATGACCAATAGCGTAGGTTTGCCATGCCTTAACGTAAAGGCGTCTTTGCCTTCAATTGTTTTCTCTGAATTTAAAAGCAAATCTTTACGGATAGGGTTTCCAGTGATGATTAATTTATTTTTCGGAAAGAAGCGTTCTAAACCATCATAAGCCACACATATAACATCAGCCTTTTTAGACAGAATTTTGTTAGTAATACCTGGATACGAATTTTGCTCTTGTATCAGTGTTGGAATTTTTTTGGAATTCGCCACATGTAATAGTGGTCCGCTTGCAAATCCTCCAGTACCTATAACCACATCGGGTTTAAAGGTTTTTATAATTTTTCGGGATTCAAGTAAACTCGCTATTAATTTAAAAGGAAACACCAAGTTGCTTAGGCTTAATTTTCGCTGAATGCCAGAAATCCATAATCCGACGATCTTATAGCCACATTTTGGTACTTTTTCCATTTCCATGCGTCCTTTAGCACCAACGAATAAGAACTCTGCTTCTGGATAACGCCCTTTAAGC
>JABDKL010000126.1 GCA_013002225.1 Winogradskyella sp. | reverse complement strand
GATTAAAAGAAGCTGAAGAAGATTATAAACATGATGGACATTCTGATTTATATTACTGGACATACTGGGAGCAAAAAGAAGAAGATTAATAACTAAACCCAACCAATCAAGGGCGGTATTATTACCGCCTTTTTTTATGCCAGTAATAAATAAAAGTATATATTAGAGAGCCTCTAAGCCTCTGTAAGGCGTTGTTATATTAAAGTAATGCACTACTACTTATATATATTTATATTGTAATGTAAAGGCTTAGAATGTCTTAGGGTGTTTTTGTTGTTGGTCTTTGTTTTTTGTTGGTCTTTGTTTTTTGTTGGTCTTTGGTTTTTGTTTTTTTTCTTGCGGTGTTTTTTTGTCATAATAAATTTGCCTTTGTGAAATTTGCCTTGATTATAAATTTGCCTTTATGAAATTTGCCTTAAAACAGTATTTGCCTCGATCTTAAATTTGCCTTAAAAATAAATTTGCATTTAACTATTGCATATAAATATATATTTATATATGATAGGTGTATGTTAAATAAAAGTAAGGAGTTAAATAACATGAAAAAAATAACTAAAAACGAAGTAGCCGACATGTTGGGGTGTTCTGATATATCTAGCGATATAGATTACTGGATAACTGAATGTGCAACCAAAGGCGTGGCGTGTATTGTTTATTTCTATGAAGATAAACTTAACGAAGAAGACCAAATAACAGCTATATAAAGGAGCAAGACTAATGAACATAATTGAACTATTAGATAATTACCATGTTGATGATTTTGATGATTTATTAATTGAAATAATTAAACATATGAAAGAACAAAAACAAACAAGGGAGCAAGACTAATGATAACAATCGAGAGAATAAAAAACATTGCAGAAGATATTATTGCTGATGATGGATGGGTGAACGATAGCCATACTCAATCAGAACATACAGGTATTAAGGCAGGACTATATGCCTTAATACATCATTTAGAAGAAACTGAGGAGGAGGTAGCTAATGGCTAACATATATCCAAGCGACTCTTGGGGAACTTTTAACGCTGAAAGCGAATATAAAGATGTTAAAGGTATACACCCAAACAAAACAATAGATATCAACTTATGGACTGATGACCAAACAGGAGAGAAGTTTTTATCTTTATATCCAGTGGATGATAACGGACAAACAGACTGCACAAAGTCTTTAGGCTTTTATAAATTAGAGGAGCAAGACTAATGAGTGATTTAATAAATCTTAATGCCATATCTTATGGTGCATCAAGTGAAATACGCAAATTAGATAAAAAGTTTGTAGGAACTGAAGATTATATGGGTGTTGCTTTCTTTTGGAGTCATGAATATAAACATACTTTAAGAGATGTAAGTATAACTCAAAGAAGAACAATACATCATAAGGCTTTAAAACTTGGAATAGACTTTACTAAGGTTGGCGTTAAACAATGGGAACTTTTAAGTAGGGTTTTAAAAGTACCAGTAGAATCAATGATAAATAAAAAATACTATAAAGCACTTAAAGAAAATAAAGTTCCTAAAGATTATCTTAAGGCCTGTGAGTGGATGGAAGAAGTATTCTATAAGTAATTTGCAGTAAGGGTAAATTTGCCTCTATGGTAAATTTGCCTTTATTTCATTGCCCTTTGGATTCTTTTAATGGCTTGTTTGTTAATCTCTTTATACAGGTTGTTCTTTACAACTTTGGTAGATAGCTTGAAAAAGTCGATCAATTTTTTATGTTTAATAAATGGAGTAAAGGCTACAAGCAATTTTAATCCACCTCTTCCTTTTCTACCTGTTCTTTGCCATATACCATAAACCCCTGAACCCTTGCCTTTAGGTTTACCCATGAAACGAGATTTTGCTCTATCGTTTTTTTCTGTTTTATCTATTTTAGCTAACAATCCTGTTCCCTGGCCACCAGTCTTTGTATTGCTTTTTAATTTTTGAATATTACCAGTAACCCCTGCAAGATGTTTTCCGTCTCTTGTTGGAGAGGGATATTTCTCTCTTCTAGCATATTCGTCTTCTCCTGTATAAATGTAATACAAGAATTTGGAGGCATAGTCTTTAACCATTATTTGTGCTGATAGTCTGTACTTGTTAGGTTTAGCATAGTGAGTAACAGCAACAGCAGTAACACTTGTCTTCATAGGTTTATTTAGTTTTTGTTTTAGCTTATCGTTATTTGCCTTTGCCACCATTTCAGCAGTTTTGTTTATGCCTTCAGACATACTTTTCATAAATACTTTTTTTTGAACTATTTGCATTTTCTTTTGCAATTCTTTTAGATTTGTCTTTACTACTATTTCCATATTTGCCTTTACTAAATTTGCCTCAACTATAAATTTGCCTTTACTAAATTTGCCTTAAACCTAAATTTGCCTCAATGTTAAATTTGCCTTGATTATAAATTTGCCCAAGGAGACTTTTTATCAAACTTTAAACCATTCTCGTTAGCAATTTTTAAAATAGTCGATTTGCTTTTACCAAGAGACATAACCACCTCGTTTAGTGATTTGCCTTTATCGATTTGCCTCTTAAGTTGCGAAACATCAATTTGCGGTTTATTGCTCATTATAGGTTCTCATAATGTTCTTTTAATTTATTAATATACCAAATACTTTTCTCTAAGTCTTGAATGTTGGAGTCTTTATATTTGTGTCTATGTAAATACTTTATAGCATTACCTTCAAGATATGCAGGGAAATTTGCACCTAACTGTTGCTTTATATAATCTATACATTCAAATTTGCCTTTATTGTAATGAGGAGGTTTATTTACTAAATCAGTCATTTGCATCTCCTTTGGGCATATAAATCTCAACATAGGCCTTACAATCAGGGCAAGATAGGTTCGTGACCATATCATATTCTTCATTCTCATCTCCTATATCATGATCCCCACCCCATATAAGCCCACTTCCACAATACCAACAATTCATACTTTTCTCCTAATTAGTTCATTCTTACATTTTTGTATGACCTTCTTCTTTGCACTAGAGGATTCAATATAATCATTTAGTTCTTGTACTGTCATACTCTTTAGATAGTAATGTTCTGTTTTTGTTTTACCTGTTGCTCTATCTTTAACAACAGCACTAGGTCTTAGTTTTATCGCCATCTTTTTTCTCCTTTTTCTTTTTCCCAAATGCTAATTCCCAATTTGCATCTATTTTCTTTTTATCTTCCTTACGCCTTTTTGAACCTTTACCACCATGCCACTTAGTCATAATCTACCCTTTGAAAATTTACAGATTTATCTAATTTGCTTAGTATCTCTTTTGCTCTCATAAAATCCTGGGGTATACACCTAAGCAGTTCTTCAATACTAAATATCATAATATCCTTCTCATCTTTGTGTATGAGTTCTAATACTGGTTTCTCATCATCAGTATCACATATCAATGCAGTTTTCTTATCAAAGGTAAAACACCTAGCACTTGGTTGAATCATAATGTAACCACTTTCTTCACATTTGATGTTTAGTTGCTCATAGGCTCTAATCATCATATCAACCATACTGATTTGCTTTTTGATCGTATCTTTTTGCAAAGATGTTTTTAATAGTTGTTCAGCCTTTAAAAACTTAATCTCAAAGTCTACGCCTACCATTTTATAGATACGCTTCCAATTGCCCCATTTAACATTAGCCTCTGCTTCCAGGATTCTTAATTGTTTAAGTTTATCTTTTAAAGCCTCATCATAATAATTGCTCATATACTATTCCTTTGTGCTATACATAATAATGTGTAAGTGTGTAGTCCTATGGACTACTACACACTCTACACACTAATATAATGTATCTTACACAGTTACACACTTTACACACTTTATTTACACACCCTTGTTAAACCTTGTAAAATCAGCATCTACAAGCCTATAGCCATTTCCGTTTGGATTCTTTTCTAC
>JABDKL010000111.1 GCA_013002225.1 Winogradskyella sp. | reverse complement strand
GTTTGTGTCGATAATTGCACAAAACGACACTCGGAATGTCATGCACGAGGCGTTTTTACACCAGATACCTGTGATGCACATTACCAGCAGTGTGTGAGTATTTGTTACAGGAATTATAACTAAAGAGCTTTTTTAAAGATCGTGTTTAAAATATTATGGAAAATTAGAATTGGTGAAAATATTATGCGAATTGAGTTCGTTGAATAAAATGTTAGACGAAGCTAAATAAGGGAAAATTTTTATCAAAAGGTTTAAACGAAAATTGAAAGAATCAGAGGTTAAAAGAACAGGTCATATACCTAGTGGAACTGATGTTCATTTTAAGCACCTCAAAAACCCAAGTATTGCATACTTATATAGAGTGATTGGACAAACTGAGGTTATTATTTCATCTGGTGATTGTCATGTTCACTGGGTTGTAAACGCATTCAAGCATTGGAGAAAATGCTCGACGCAAAAGAAAAACGGTTAGAAAAGAAGCGTATGGGCAAATAAATATTTATCAATTTTTACTTCCGCCTAACAAGCCAACTAACAGTCGCATCTTTGGTGCTAGTCGCTACGTACGTAGCGCCCGTTATTTAAAAAAATCATAAATAAATGCTAGACCTTTTGAGGAGAAAAAACTGAATGGAGATAAAAGATTACGTAAAGAAATACAACTTATCATTTGATAAAGTAAAGTCTGAATTTGATGATGATTTTAAATCGTTATATGAAAGTGAAAAAGAGTGGCTAGAAAATCTTGAAGATAAAGTTCACTTATTGAAAAATAAAAAGGACCAAGCTCAAGTTACTTACGTAATTAATAAGTTAAAATCTACTGAGTCGTTTAACGAAAATGATTCCAAGGCTTTGTCAACATTTGTTAGCAAGGTAAACACAATTGTCAAGATAGCTAATAGAATAAACAACTTCAAAGAAGGTACAGTTTTAGATAATGGTACAACTTTAAAATTGTATGACTTTTTTAATTCAGTCAAGAATTCAGATAACCTCTCTGAAGTCAACTACCTTTTAAATTCAAACCTCAATAACTTTCTACCTCATATTTTTTCTCTCATAAAGCATTCTCAAAACCCTATTGATTACCCCATCTATTATAAATTCTGGAAAAACATACTGAGAGAAGTTTTATCAAAAGATGATGATTATGACTCAATGTGTACCTTTTATAGAAATTTCCCCTCTAAAAATAGACATCTTAATTTTGCCACTTATCTGGGAACACTTGGTACGCAAATAGCAAAAAACATAAATTCTAGCGGTATGGTAATCACTGCAGGTTCAAAAGATTATAAGTACTTAATCAATGAAGTAATTAATATAGAACGCTACAATTCAATCTTAGACGATCAATTAACAAATTCTGTCAGTTCTAACAAACAGAATATAAAATACTGGCTTTATGCTCCTGGAGAAAATGCAAGAAAGTGGAATGAATTGTTTTCTTCTAACGAAATGGCAATCGGATGGGATGATCTAAATGATTTATCTGAATTTTCTTCAAAGGAAAAAATCGAAGAAGCTTTGATGGAAAGCGCCAAAGATGGTAAACGAAAATATAATAATGCATTGGCTTGTTATGAATTTGCTTCGGTTATTAAACCAGGTGATATAGTTATTACAAAAAAAGGGAAAAGGGAATATGTTGGTTGGGGTATCGTGACTGGCGAATATTTTTATGATTCGGACCAAACAGAATATAAACATAGACGAAAGGTTGATTGGAAAAGAAAAGGAGAATGGATAGATGGTGCTGGAGATATAGTGACTAAAACTTTAACCGACATTACTAAATACCCTGACTATGTAAAAAGATTAACAATGCTTTTGGGAATAGATAAAAAAGAAAATTCACCTATGGGAGATAATGTTTACTATCCTTTAAATACAATTTTGTATGGTCCGCCTGGTACAGGAAAAACATACAGTACAATATTAAGAGCTTCTGAAATTATAGAAAATAAAAAGATTGACTCTTATGATGAAGCATTTAATATATTCAATGCCAATCTTCACAAACAAATTGAATTTATCACTTTTCATCAGAATTACAGCTATGAGGATTTCATTCAGGGACTAAGACCTGAAACAGATAATAAATCTTCATTAGTATTTGACAAAATAGATGGAGTATTCAAAAAGATTGCTGATAAAGCATTAGAAAATCTAAAACTAGCTCAAAAGGCACCAGAGGAACTTTCAAGTGAAGCCAAATTTGATAAAGCTCTCGAATTATTCTCAGATAAAGTGTTAGAGAGTGAGGATAACTTCAAGATCAACGATACCGCATACATATTTGAAGTTGAAGGAGATGCATATAGATACACAGGCGAAAAATGGACCAACCATACTAATGGTTTACGAATGAAATACAGTGATTTAAAAGAATTTTATAGAAATAGTGTCAAAAGCAGAAAAGACATAAAAAGTTTGTCGAATATTTCTGGACTCGCCAATCAGCATGCGACTTACTATTATTTAGTTTATGCAGAAATACTTAAACATTTACCTAAGAAAGCAGAAGGAGCCCAAAAAGTTAATCGCAAAAACTTTGTAATTATTATAGACGAGATTAACAGAGCCAACATTTCAAGAGTTTTTGGTGAATTGATTACGCTAATTGAACCTGACAAGCGTTCTCATGGAGCAATACCATTAGAGGCTCGTTTGCCTTCTGGCGACCCATTTATTGTACCTTCTAACTTGTACATCATTGGTACAATGAATACTGCTGATAAATCAATAGCACTATTGGATATCGCTCTTAGAAGAAGATTTGAATTTGAGTCTATGTACCCAAAATATGAAATCGAAAACCAAGAAATCTATGATGTAGATATCCTTAAAAAGATAAATGAACAAATCATAAAATCCAAAGGTCACGATTTCCAGATTGGACATGCATATTTCATGGGAGAGAACAAGAATCTACTTCTGCGTATGAACAAAAAAGTAATACCCCTTCTACTTGAGTATTATATGAATGATGAAAAGGAGGTTAAAGGCATTTTGCAATCAGCAGGCCTAATAATTGAAGAAAATTCTTGGCCACTAAGAATCAAAGGCACTAATGATTAATCTATTTGAATATCAAAACAAAGCAGATATTCAAGCTTCATTTGATGGCTTGGAAGGATTTCTTGATGAAATCTGGAATAGCCGTGAGAAGAATTCTTTCTATGCAGAAAATGGTAACGATAAAATAGAATCTCAGAGGTTCCTACAATTTATTCATAAATCAAATGAGTTAAAATCGAATAAATATGTTGGAGTAATTCATTACGAAGGGAATAAAATAAACCTATTACCAAAAATATTTTTTGACTCAGAAAAGGAATACACAACCAACGAAGTAAATCAAATTCAAAACCATATCCTTTGGTGGCTAAGCTATTGTCGAAAAATTAAATTCCCAAACTATCAGGCTTCATTAGGTAGTACAAAAAGTGATTTTTTTGAAGTTTTAATTTATCTCTTTTCAAAATATACTCGTGCACTTTTAAACACGTCTATATATCAGCAATATGAGGAAGTAAATCGTGAATTATCCTTTATAAAAGGAAGACTGAATACAAATGAATACATCACTGAGAATTTAAGAAAAGGTAAATGGCATAAACTTAATTGCACATATGACGCCTTCGTTTTTGACAATGAATTCAATCGCATTATAAAGTATGTTACCACTATTCTTTTTAATGTAACCTCTAGTCAAGATAACAAAAAAAACTTAAGGGAAATCCTCTTTATATTGGATGAAGTGTCAGACGAAAGGGCAACTGCTAAGCAATGTTCAAGAATCTCATTCAATCCAATGTTTGGTGAGTTTGAAACTGTCCGTGATTATTGCCAATTATTTCTCACCAACTGCATTTCGTTTGACTATAAAAATGATTTAAAACTCTTCGCATTCTTACTACCAATGGAGTATGTATTTGAAGATTTCATTTTTGGATTCATTGACAAGGAATTGGATGATATAACCGCCAAAGCTCAAAGAAGTGATACTTATTTAGATGAAGGAAAAGCCTTTAATCTAAAACCGGATTTATGGCTAAAAACAGATTGTAAATCTCTGATTGCAGACACCAAATACAAAATTGTCTATTCAGATGAGAAAGACCCAAAGAAAGGTATTTCTCAGAACGACCTATATCAAATGCTCGCTTATGCTGTAAGGTTTGAAGTGGATGAAATCATATTATTCTACCCTAACACAATTAAACAAGGTCAGGAAGAAGAAACAGAATTGACAATTAAAGATGCTTTCGCTGATGGAAAAGAAATATCGATTAGAGCATTTCAACTTCCAATCATTAACCGGGAATTACTTGAATTGGATTTAATGACCAAAACTTATTTAAGTGAATTATTTGAACTAACAAGGCAAGAATTAATAAATAAAATAGAAAAAATACTGTTACCAAAACTGCATGTAGCAAATTAAAACGCAATACTTTCTAG
>JABDKL010000101.1 GCA_013002225.1 Winogradskyella sp. | reverse complement strand
GTATTATCTTCAGTGTTTTCTTCATATCTTGGTAATACAGATACCTCGGGTGAAGGACCCAAATCGTCCGATTCCTAAAAAGCAAATACATGTTAGTTCATATAGCATTACCTACAAAATACAACCTTATAAAATACTTACATATGTATCCGCACTTTTACAATTAATTTCCGAATCAAGTGTGCAAGGCAAATCTGCCTCTTCCTGTGATATCCAATCTAAATTGTCCACTTTTATTTCAATATCAAAATATAGTTTATTATATTTTTTCAACCAATGCAATGCTCTCAAAACGTATGTTTTCCTCACTTTAAACGATTGACTGGAATTTGTATTGGCACCAACTTCTTTTTTGTAAAATTTAACCATTTTAACTATAGATACATCCTCCGGTAATCTTGGGAAAACATGACATATTTCCTTTATATCCTGAGGAAATGCACACACATGACCTTTCAGGCCCATTGTTCCGTTTTTTATGTGATGCACAGGAAGAACAACTTGATACTGCTGAATAAGAAGTTTCTCGGCAATACTTAAATTGCTCAGTTCGGCAGGAGCATGAAACTGAGCTTTGCCATTTTCATCGAACCACAGTGGCAACATATTTTCTTTTGTCCAGTTGTGGATAGAATACCGCTTTTTTTTGCAGTCCGTGCAAATGCCATCTTCTATTTTTAATTTCAAGCTACAGCAACAACAGCTTTTGCAATATTCATAATCTATATCTTTACATTTATTTTCAAAATCAATAAAACATCTATGCTTATCTTGCTTAGAAACAGGAACAGGTTCTTTAGCATCTCTTTCTTCTTTCAAGCGAGCTTCTTCTTGTTCACGTGCTATTTCAATTCTTTGAATTCTTCGAACTTCTCTTTGCCTTCCCATTTGATAGTCATTTTTTTTCTTTAGTTGTTCTCTGCTTGCAATTTTGTTCGCAAGACCTATTTTTAAACGCTTGCTGCGCTGGTATCTATTTTCCCGATTGCTCGGATCCGTTGAACTTCTACTCTTACGTACCCTTTCCTTTGTCAATCTTCTTCTCCTTTCAATCGATGTCTCTAAAGGAACAAGAACTGTATCCTTTGCAGTTACAATAGCAGGCAAGTCAGAATAATAATCAGTGCTACAAACGGATGGCATAATAAAATTACAAAAAATTACAAGCGTTGTAAAATGCTTCCACATGATAAGTTTGTTTTTGTACAATACAAGTTTTATGACACATTATATTATTACTAACAATGAAATCCCGTTAATAAATATAAAACATTTTATTTTTTACGAACAACAAGTATCAATTATTCTAAATCATCTTTTGCTCCACAAATTTAATACCACCCGACGAATCCAATTACTATGCACGCAATTTTAATCCTGTTACAAAAATCTTATCACTTTTATTGTGAAATTAAGCTGTATTTCTTATAAGATTGCAGCCTAATTAATCTACTAATGAAGTAAGACACGCTCTCTTGTGTCACGACCCGGCTTTAAGCTTTCACAAACAAACACATAGTTGTGTCTACTGTACCAATTTAGCGTAATATCGATTACCAACGGAAAACTCATAAAAAACTTACAGAATCTCTACATTTTCCCCTGTATCCATTATTCCATACAGCCACATTAAAACGTACTCTTTAAATCTTACTACCTTCAAATGTTTTGTGTTTATTAAGTTCTAATTATACATCACTCTTTACATTATAGTACATTTAGTTCTTTAATTAATTATATAATAATACATTTTATATCGCTACTTTAAATTGCACATTCTAACTCTTTACGCCCCCAATTCCGTACATTTGGTTCTTTAGTTATATAACGTAAATATCTAGCGTGTACTCTTCCTCCTATACAAACATTTTTTGATGTACTCATTTTACTACTTCAAAAAAAATATCATCCCAACTGATACTAATATATACTAATACTCTTCAATCCCAATACACTTTTTTTACACAGGTTTTCTATGGACTTCTATTCTCGCGCACCTGTACAAACATAATAAACGTACTTTCGATCATTTCCAATAACTAGCCAACATGCACTTTTCATTTCTAC
>JABDKL010000084.1 GCA_013002225.1 Winogradskyella sp. | reverse complement strand
TCTTTCTTTTGCCAACGCAATACCTGCTCACTTAATTTACCACCACCAAATCCAAGACCAGAAGCGGTTTTTGCAATACGAGTAACCATTAACATTTCTCTCTCGAAAAGCGTATCTGGTATTTCATAAAAGTATTTTTCATCTACTTTATGAACTGTAAAAAGCCCTTTGTCAGTTTTGGCTTCTTTAGTAATTACTTTACTGTAAGGTTGTGGTTCATTTTTTCCAGGCTTTTTGCCAGACGGTTTTGCCATGGCTGAAGTTGCTCCTTTTTTAGATTTACTAGCTTCCTTAGTTGTGGAACATGAAAACGCTAAAAAAGCGGAAACTACCAATAGTAGTTTAATAGATAGATGTTTCAAAATAGTTGGTTTTAATAAATTTTGTTGAAAATACGGATTCTGATAAGAATCATCTAAAATTAAAACCCACTTTAGTATTTATTTAACGGACTCTTAAACTATGGTTTTTAAAATTTGGAAACACATCCTGGACAACACATAATGAATTGGAAATTATATACGCGCGTATAATCTTGGGCACAAGAATTATTCGCATAAACTAACAATCACAAAAATTTACCTTAGGCTAATTCAACAAAAAGGCCATCCTCAGTTTTTTCAACTTTTGTTAGGCCGTGTTTCCCTAAGCCTTTAATACCCTTGTCCCAGCCTTTATTACTTAAGCCTGATTGCGATTTAAGTTCAGATAAATCCATGCGATTTTGTGACTTAAGAATTTCTAAAATAGCCTTTTCATTATCGCTTAAATCTATTTTTTTCTTTTCAGGTCGCATTTGAGGAAAGAATAATACTTCCTGAATACTTTGATTATTAGTTAAAAACATGATTAAGCGATCCATACCAATACCCATTCCAGAGGTTGGCGGCATGCCGTATTCTAGTGCTCTTAAAAAATCGTTGTCTATAAATTCTGTAGCTTCATCGTCGCCTTTCTTAGCAAGTTTTAGCTGGTGTTCAAAACGTTCACGCTGATCTATAGGATCGTTAAGTTCTGAGTAGGCATTAGCGATCTCCTTGCCGCATACCATTAACTCAAAACGTTCGGTAAGTTCAGGATTGTCTCTGTGCTCCTTACAGAGTGGACTCATCTCCTTTGGATAGTCGGTTATAAACGTAGGTTGAATGTAATTTCCTTCGCATTTCTCTCCAAAAATCTCATCGATTAATTTACCTTTACCCATGGTGTCATCCACTTCAATTTGCATATTTTTTGCAGCTGCTCGAATTTCTTCTTCTGATTTATTATAGATGTCAAAACCAGTAAATTCTAAAATAGAATCGCGCATAGTAATACGCTTGTATGGTGCCTTAAAATTAATTTTGTGCTCACCAAATATGGCTTCTGCAGTGCCATTTACAGCAATCGCACAATGCTCTAAAAGTTGTTCGCAAAAATCCATCATCCAATTGTAATCTTTATAGGAAACATAAATTTCCATAGCGGTAAATTCCGGATTATGCGTGCGATCCATACCCTCGTTACGGAAGTTTTTAGAAAACTCATAAACACCATCAAACCCACCTACGATTAGCCGCTTTAGGTAAAGTTCGTTTGCAATTCTCATGTATAATGGAATATCCAAACTGTTATGATGTGTAATAAACGGTCGCGCTGCAGCACCTCCAGGAATAGGTTGCAGAATTGGTGTTTCTACCTCAAAATAACCTGCATCATTGAAAAACTGACGCATCGCATTAAAAAGTTTAGTGCGTTTTACAAAGACCTCTTTAACATGAGGATTTACCGCTAAATCGGCATATCGTTGTCTATAGCGCTGCTCAGGATCGGTAAATGCGTCATAGGTTTTGCCATCCTTTTGTTTAGGAATTGGTAAAGGCTTTAAGGCTTTACTAAGCAATTTAAAGTTTTTAACCATTACTGTTTTTTCACCAACCTTGGTGGTGAAGAGTTCACCCTCTATACCTACAAAATCCCCTAAATCAATAAGTTTTTTAAAAATATCATTGTATAAAGACTTGTCTTCGCCAGTGCATATCTCATCTCTATTAAAATAGACTTGTATACGACCTTCGCTATCCTGCAACTGCGCAAAGGATGCTTTACCCTGCACATTAATAGCCATTAAACGACCTGCGATTATTACTTTTTTTCCTTCTTCATAATTAGATTTTATCTGTTTTGAAGTGTGATTAACAGGATATAAATCGGCTGGGTATGGATTAATACCTAAAGCACGTAATTTTTCTAACTTTTCGCGTCGTACTAATTCTTGTTCTGAAAGCTGCATTCTCGTCATTTTAAAATTCTACCTTTTGCGGTAGGCAGGTGCAAAATTACGTTATTTCTTTTAAGTATAAAACAAAGAAACTGCTAAGGTTTAAGTAATCTTAGCAGCTCATCTTATGAGAATGTTCGCTTTAATTTGATGCAACAATATTGTCTTTAATTTTTAGGATTTTATTACCACCTTCTTCATTAGATATAACAGTAACTGTTTTTGTAAATGTTCCTAGCTTTTTAGTTTTATCATAAATTTTAATCATTCCAGAATCACAAGGTAGAAATGGCGCTTTAGAGTAGTTTGGTGCTGTACATCAGCAACTTGACTTAACTTCTGTAATTTATGGTGGCGCATCACCAGTATTGGTAAATGTAAAAGTTCTCGAGCCATCGGAGTGTTGTGATTTACCTTCATAATCTATAAATTCAATTATAAATGTATGGTTCCATAACAAATATTGAGCATGACATAGACCTACAAATTAATAAACAGCTAAAAGAATTTTTAATCGCATGAAACGAAACTAAATAATTTTACAATATTCTACTCAATTTAAGCTTAAATAGTGTAACAAAATTAATGTACTAACGTCATATAATTACATCAAAAATCATCAAACGAAATTATGAGTATCTGGCGTGTATTATTATCTATTATTTGCCCACCTTTAGCTGTTCTGGATAAAGGCTGTGGTTCTGTTTTTATTACTTTTTTATTATGGTTGTGTGGTTGGGTTCCTGGTGTAATTGCAGCACTAGTAATTCTTAACAATCCCAACCGATAAAACAGTATCTTAGCCCCATGAATAAAATGGTTAAGTTAAAGGATCTAGGATTAAAAGATTTTAAGGAAACTTGGGACTATCAGGAATTATTATTTAAAGCTATATTAGATACTAAAATTAAGAATAGAAGAGAGGATGCTGGTTTAGAAACCGATAATTATTTTCTCTTTGTAGAACATCCACATGTCTATACCTTAGGTAAAAGTGGAGATCTGTCTAATTTATTACTTTCTGAAGCGCAATTGACCGAAAAGGGAGCGACCTTTTATAAGATAAATAGAGGTGGAGATATAACCTATCATGGTCCTGGGCAAATTGTAGGATATCCGATTTTAGATCTGGATAATTTTTTTACGGACATACATAAATATCTTCGTTTTTTAGAGGAAATGATAATATTAACCTTGGCCGAATACGATTTAAAAGCCGAGCGTAGTCCTGGTGAGACAGGTGTGTGGCTTGATGTAGGCACACCTTTTGCGCGTAAAATTTGTGCAATGGGAGTACGTGCCAGTAGATGGGTAACCATGCATGGGTTTGCTTTAAATGTTAATGCAGATTTGGGTTATTTTGATAATATTATCCCTTGTGGTATTCGAGGTA
>JABDKL010000070.1 GCA_013002225.1 Winogradskyella sp. | reverse complement strand
TTAGAAGACGACCCAAGTTATACGGCCTATATTGATTTTCAAGAAAATTTTGGTTCCGACGAAATATTTGTTGCAATGCTCCCTGTTTCTAATGCGATTGCGCAATCTGAAATACAAAAGTTAAGATCATTGCAAAAGCAAGTTGAAGATTTACCTTATGTAAATACTACTTATAGTTTAGCTAAGGCAAAATATCCAATTTATGCCAACAACAGCCTAGTATTAGACAACTTATATAATGAAAAACGTAGTCAAAAGGGATTGAAAAATCTGTTTTCAAAGTTGCCTAGCGTTACTTCACAATTAGTTACTCAGGACTATAAAAATCTGTTCTTTTATATACAGTTAAATCCAACACCTTCTATAGAAGAAAACAGGAAAAATATCGTTTCCGAAATTAGAACCATAATAGAAGTACACTATTCCAAATATTATTTATCCGGTCCACCAGTTTTAAATGAAGCGTATAGTAAAGGCATCTACAAAGAGAGCTTAACATTTGGTGTGTTAACTATTCTGGTTATTACTTTATTACTTCTGTTTTTATTGCCGAGTAAACGATATCTTTTAATCTCTATTTTATCTGTTGCAATTCCAGTGAGTTTATTATTCGGTATAATAACAGCATTCGGTTTCGCATTAAATATGATCTCTATGCTAATCCCAACTATATTGATGGTATATAGCGTAAGTGATGCAGTACATATTATTAATATATATCATAAGGAAGGCCTTGAATCTCAAAAATTGTCAAAAACTCAGTTGTTAACCACGGCTATACGCAAAAGCCTAACACCTTGTTTTTACACAACTTTGACCACATTTGTCGGTTATTTTGCGCTGTATTTGTCACCCTTACCTGCGTTTAAGAATATGGGTGTTTTTACGTGTATAGGTTTGATTTTAAGTTTTGCCCTGGTCTACGTAATTACCATTATCGGGTTTAGTTTTATGAACTTAGATTTTAAAAGTTCCAAACCAATATTTAATCTTAAAACATACGCTCAAAGTAATGTTATAGAATGGTTAAACCGAATTACAACGCAATATAAGAATACAATAATTGTAATTTTTACCGCTATTCTTTTATTTGGTATTTACTCTGTTTTTCAAGTTAGTATAGATACAAATTCCAGAAATCTTCTCGCTGAGGGAAAAGCAAAGCAAGATTTAAGAGCTATAGAAACTCAGTTAGGTGGGAGTAATAGATTGCAACTCAATATTACTTCTAACATTAAACAAATTCTTAATAAGGAAGCGCTGAAGAACTTAGAGGTATTTCAGAATAAACTAGAAAGTAATCCCTTAATTTCAAACCCCGTTTCTGTAATAAATATTAAATCTTTTTTAGAAAAACGAACACCTGTTTTATTTCAAACTAATATCTCAGACGAACGATTAAAAACCACCTTGGCCAAAGCGGACGATGTCGATAATAGTTTTTTTAAACTCTTTTCTAAAGATTTAAAAACTGCAGCATTTACATTGACCTTGAGAGAAATGAAAACTTCAGAGCTGGAAAGTGTACTAGAAGCTGTTAAACGTGATTTCGAAGCTTCATTCAATACAGATGAGTACAGCTTGAAAATTAACGGCTTTGCAGTTGTATTTGCCCAACTCAATAACTTTATTCTAGAAACTCAATTTAAATCGTTTTTCGCTGCATTTTTTGTCGCCTTTTTGTGCCTACTTATATTTATTAGGCGCCTGAGAACTACACTTTTAGTACTTATACCAAACTTATTGCCATTGGCAGTTTTGGCCATAGTTATGAGTTTGTTAGAGATACCTTTAGATGTGACTACAGCTATGATAACACCAATTATGCTAGGTATTGCAATGGATGACACCATACACCTAGTTTATAAATATAGAAGGAGCAAAACCGTAAAAGGCGCACCGGAAGCGCGAATGGATAATGCAATGCGTTATACAGGTACTGCCTTGTTTTCTACAACCATAGCATTGGTCGGTGGGTTTTTAATTATTGCATCTAGTGCTACGCCCTCTGTAATGGATTTTGGATTACTATGTGCGGTAACAGTTGCCATTGCATTAATTACAGATATATTTTATTTGCCAGCACTGTTAAAACGCTTCGATAAGTAACTTAGCGTTTAGAGACTGCAAATCTTATTTCTGAATCGATGGCTAATGCCTCAACATGCTCAATGAATATAGATTGAGAATTAAAAGAAGCTTCAATTAACCAATTTTTACCATTAAAATAAGTACACTTTACGATGGCCTTTAGTTTTGATTCTTGGACTATTTTAAGCTCATGCGCATAGTATATTTTACTAGCAATGATGTTGTACTCTCCAAAAAAGGAGGCAATTAATGGCAATTTTGGATTCTCGTACAAGACAGCAGGAGTGTCTCTAGCGATGATTTTAGATTGGTGGAGCACTAACATTTGGTCACTAAAACCGAGGACGTCTTGCTTCTCATGAGTTGCGACTATACAAGCAATGTTTTTGGATTTTAGATAGTTAAAAATATTACGTCTTAAAGATTGCTTTTTAAAATTATCAATATGACTAAACGGTTCATCTAATAATAAGATTTTAGGTGCTTTTGCTAAGGCCCTAGCTAAAGCTACACGTTGTTTTTGCCCTCCACTTAGGTTTTTTACTTTTGTTTTCGCAAAGGCTTCAAGTTCTACAATTTTAATAAGCTCATTTGTTCGCTGTTCTTTTTTTTCGGGTTGAAAACGAGATAAGTACTTTCCCACGTTTTCTTCTACAGTAATAAAAGGCATTAAGTCAAATTCTTGTGCAACATATTTCATAAAATCATAACCGATGACAAGATTGTGTTTAGGACCAAGGATCTCAGTATCCTCCCATAATATATGCCCCTCATCCACGTCATATTCACCGTACAACAATTTGAGTAAAGTGCTTTTACCCGATCCGCTTTTACCAATAACGGAAAGATTTTCACCAGCACTGACATTAAAGCTTATATTTTTTAGAATTTTGGTTTTTGAATAACCAAAAGTGACATGTTTTACCTGAAGCATGTTGCAAAAATACCATAAAAAAACCGCTTGAATTTCAAACGGTTTCTTTAAGGCTGAGTTAAATCCTATTTTTTAAAAACCTTCCAAATTCTACTATTTCCATTAGATTGTAATCTTAGAAAATACATACCAGCTTCCAGATCTGAAACATTCAAACTATTAGTCTCCATCTTATGAGACATAATTCTTTTCCCATTACTATCAAATATTGTTACTATGTTATTAATTACTCTGGCAGAGGGCGAAATAGTTAATAGGTCTACCGCAGGGTTTGGATATAATAGCAAATCATTTAGTAATTCGTCTTCATCACTTAAAAAAGATCCTTCAACAATAGTATGGGTTGTATTTATAGCCGGATTAGGGATATAATCTACGATTCCCGAGGGCCAGTATATGGTAACGTTATCGATAGATGTTGCTGTTCCGATTCCAAAATGTGTATTCAAGCTACTCATAAATTCAAACCCCTCACCACTTCTAACGTCTCTAATTTGAGTGCTTGTTCCTGTATTTATTTCTACTCTTGCACCAATACCATTGCTATTACTGATATTTCCAACGGTATTTATCTTTATCCAGTTATTGCTGTTGGTATTATTTATATAAATCTGGCCATTTCTAAAAACGTCTAAAAAACCATCATTGTTAGCATCACCAATGGCGCCACTTGGTGGGACATTTGTGGCAAAATTTGTAAAGGTAAAATCACCATTATTAAATAAAACATTACCATTAGATAAAATGTCGATATAGCCATCGTTGTCAAAATCTACTGGTACATTTTCTATTCCCAAATTGGCATCCAGTACACCAGAACCCAGCGTCACATCGCTAAAACTGCCATCTCCATTATTACGCATTAATTTAGAGTCTCCGTTGCCTGTGCTACTTGCACCGACATAAACATCCATATATCCGTCATTGTCAAAGTCTGCCCACGCAGAAGACCAGGTTTGAACATTATCACCTAAGTTAGACGAATTGTTATGGCCAACACCAGGATAGTTTGTTGCATACCAGTTGTTACTATCTGCAACATTTATAAATACGCCGTTTCCATCGTTTCTCCATAACTCATTAGTACTTATGGTTGTAGAGCCTCCTCGACATTTAGAAATAAACAAATCCATATCTCTATCGTTGTCAAAGTCGATCCAAACCGTACCATAATTTCCTCCACCTGGTGTTAGTCCGAGACCATTTGGTACGACACCTGGGCTTTGACCTTGATAAAAGGTTAAATTTCCCATACCGTCATTAATGTAATAGACATTGGCCTCTACATCATGACATACAAACGCATCGAGGTTGCCATCCGTATTTATGTCCACAAAATTAGAACGTTGTGAGAATACATATTCGCCATCAGAAATTTCAGTATAGCCAGTTCCTGTTGCATTTGCTTTCATAAACGTCACTCCACTACTAGAACCGTATAAAAGATCGTTATAGCCGTTTTTATCAAAATCGCCAGCAGCTAAACTCCAGCTTGGCAAATCATCTGCAGGTGTAGTTGTTATATCTACCTCATTAAACCCTCCTGAAGCGAGCTGATAATGCACATTAATAGTAGTAGAACCAACAGAAACCACATCATCCAAGTGGTCACCGTTTAAATCTACCAAAGCGATATCATAGTCCTCTGACGTGTTAATAGGATTAGGCGTAAATGTTACGGGATATCCAGAAAGGTCTTCACCCGTAGTAAAATCGATTGTTTCCCAATTACTAAATCCATCGGTTAAACAATTCGCTCTAACATAAATCGTATAATTTGTTTGTTGAGATAACCCGCTGAAGGTAAAACCTAGATCCGACGTACTTGTTCCAGAAGTTGGAGGATCTTCTGTTGAAAGTAAAACTGTAACCTCCCATACTGTTTCAGAAGCTCCTTGCTCCCAATTGGCTTGCGCGCTTGTGGCAGTTACTCCACTTGTCAATAAACTTGTTACAGTTGGACAAGCTGGAGGTTCTGCTGAGATTAATGTTGGCTCGCCTACACAAAATCCCCAACCATATGACGCATTATCGTCATATAATATACGATACCTAAAGTTTTGAAGTTGATTATTGGTATAAGTTGAAATGTCTAACAATCCACTTAAAAAATTAGTGGTGCTACCACTACAGAAGTTATCTTGTGCATTAGAATTCTCTGTTAATCCTTCGCCCCAATCTAACCATAAATTAACATCTGCATCCCAATGTTGTAGTTTTAATTCTTCAGATTGAAATATATTAAAAACGTAATTAAATGAAACAGCAATATCTGTTTCACCACTACTTATAGCTGCAGTTAAGTTAATAGTAGGAGATTCTGCCGCTACATTATTTATTGAAGAACCACCTGCATTGTCATCATTAAATGAAAAAAATGACGAACCATCGCTAATGGTTGGGTTGGCATCTAAGAAGTTTGCATCATAAGATCCAGTAAGCGACCAAGAATTATTTGGCCAGTTTGCTGGCTCATTTATGACTTGCGATCGAGTACTAATTGTTATTAAAGCCATACAAATTGTGGCTAGTATTGGCTTTTTCATAATGTATTTAATTAATTACATTCGGTATTTAAATTGTCTATCCACTCTTCTATTAAACTAACACCCTCTGCATGAATGACTGCTCTGCCTAACAGTGGCATTCTTATTGATTGCTCGGTGGTATTTAGCCGAAAATGAAGCACAGAGTTACGCGCATCTCCTGGCTCTATAATATCGCCTAATTCCTCTCCCAAATCAGTTTCTGGCGCTACACATACACCTAAATTAATTAATGACTCGGTAGGGTTATAATCCAACCTTAAGGGACGGTAGGCACAGTGTGTTTCTTCTGAATGACAATGTGCACAATTTATGTCTAGATATGCTCTTACCCTTAACTCTAAAGGTTTGGCCGTATCATTATAATCCGGTACGCTGGATACGCTCCCAGGGACATTATTTTCTAGATACCCTATACTAACGAGTTTATCAAGCTGATTGACCAAACCATCACTATAATTGTAAATTAAATTTAAGTTTCTCGGTTTTGGACCTATGGGTTGACTTAGCTCCATAACTTTGTGGCAAGTATGACATTCTGCCTCTGAGGGAATTCTGTAGTTCACCGCATTAACCTCTCCATTTTGTTCCCACTGTACACTAACATAACTACCATCTAGGTTAAGTACGGCTTCATTCTGTTGGTCATTCCACACATAGTTTGCAAAGGTCCAACCGTCATTTTTTCTTATTAATAGACGTGTTTCTAAAATTAATGTTTGGTTGCTTGGCAAGGTATCATCGTAATAAAAATTTTTTATCAGAATGGTTCCTATAGGAAAATCTAATGGCACATCATCGCTCAAATAGTTGGCACGAACATTATTTGGCATCCAAATAAAGCGCTTTTTTTTAGAATAATCTGAAAACAAGGATGAACTTAACGTATAAGGAATAACACCAAAATTCGGATTTAAGTTTTGAAGGTCTCCTTGAAAGAAGTTGTAGTCTGTAAGATTTTGAAAAGGAACATTGACTGTGTCAAAATTAACATTTGAGGCGGAAGTTATGGTAACTGTTATCGATTCTGTTTTACAGATATTAGAGGCATTGCAAATTGTATATGAAAAAGAGTCTTCTCCAACTAAGTTTGGATATGATGTAAAAACAATACTGTCATCAGTTAAAGTATTTGGGGTATTATTGGTACTAATTGTCGCTGTGCCTTTGGAAGGTGCTGATAGCGTGAGATTGCCATTTTCTGGGATATTTAAATCGTTTTGAAAAATAAAAATTTCAGCTTCGCCATTTTGATTTACGGTAATTACATCTGGATTGGTTTCTATATGTAAAGGGCTTATAGAATTCTCAGGACCACATGAGAGGAGCAGGGCTAAGGCAAGTAAAACATGATGTATTACGTATTTAATTTTCATACATATACAGTGATTCAGAGATGTAATACCATTACGCTAAAAATATTTAATGGCGACCAAAACAAAATGATGAAAAGGTATTCTTATGATCTATTTAAATACATTGTATTTTAATAATACAAATCGATTTAAAACCCTGAATCTAATATACTTATTTATTTTAAAATATAAATAAATGAAATACATCGGTGTTAAAAACGCCAACACTTTATTTTTTTTATAAAGCATGGGTTTTAGCTTAACCAAAGCCTTAAAATATTTTTCGGGAGTCAATAAAAAGGAAATAATGCTTTTTACAGGATTTTTAATTTTTGGTCGTTCATAAGAAATGCCAACCCTATTGTCACCAACATTTTGATAAAACCCTTTACTTAGAGTATCCAAAAATTTGAGTTTTCTGTTATTCTGAAAAAGACCAACTTTTAATGCTAGTTGTGACATTACATTCTGCATTTGAGCTTGATCATAGCAAATTGTATTTAAATCTTTTAGTAAATTTAAATGCAAGTCGAACATGTCTTTTTGGTGGGCCTCGATATGATTATCATATAACCACTTCTCCTCAGGTTTATGGTACTCTAACGTAAAATTTTCTTCACCTAAGGTATAACCTAGGACGCTACCATGATTTGCTGCAGAAAATTGCTCATAAAGCTGCTTATTGGCCTTCAATATGTGGTCGTTATAATCTACATACGGCATAACCGTAAAATTGAGTCCGTAACGTTTCGTTTTAGGTTGAATATTATATATTTCATCCAACCCTAGATAATATCCTGTGACTGGGATTTCTTCATTAAAAAACGTAAATAAAGATTCTTGCATGGTTCCACCCCATCCTATATCTACAACAGCCATTCCTTCAGTCCGGAGATCTACATTAAAGGAATTTAAATAGGCTTTAAATGCCTTAAAATTATATGCGCTGTGCGAATCGTAATAGGCTTTAAATGTCGTGTTCTCTTTTAACTTTTGTAAGATCTCAGAGTTAAAGAAATTAGTGATAACTAAATCACCATCAATATTGATTTCACTTACGATTTGGCGTCTAAGCTCCTCAGGGCAATTAAAAGTTATTAATAATTCATTTACAGATAAATCACTATGTTTCTTGCTTAAGTAACCAAATTCTTCTTCATCTATATCTTTTAATGAAAATTGCAAAGAAGCTTGTCTCGAAATCTTTAAATAATGGCTGTTTATTTTCTGCTTTTTATCGATGAGCGTAAATTCCTGATAAGAATCAAATAATTTTTTCAGGTATTGACCTTCGCGCGATAGAAAGAATAAATTCGTAATACCCTTTTGCTTACATAATTTATACATTCGCTCTACAAAGACATGATAAAAAACAATATACTCAGTATATGGAGTAGTGGTCCTTTTTTTCGTTTTTTTGTAAAGGTTATGTATTACTTTATTGAGTTTTTTCTCGTCATTACCAAAGTTGTTGCTCTTATTCTTTCGTAAATATTTCTTGTGAGGTAGTTGGTAGGCATTGAGGCCATATTTTAAAGCATGAGTAAAATCGTGCTTAAGGTTATCGCCAATCATCATGACTTCGCTGGCTTCAATTTGTAACTCAGATAATAATTGATTGTATATAGTGCCGGTATGCTTGCTCTTTTCTAAGGACGCAGAACTATAAATGCCATCGAATATATCTTCAATGCCGTGGTACTTTACTAATTTCTCGAATAAGGACTTTGGTCCATAGAAATCAGATACCAAATATACTTTACCGCCATTGGATTTAAAGTATTTTATAATATCTAATACATCTTGGTTAAGGTATTGCACACTGATCTCGGCGCGCACATCAGCTTCTTCGAATAAATTTAAGAAACGACTAACATTGTCATTTTCGATAATGTTAGAATTAATAAGGCGTTTGCAAATTTCTTGTTTTAACGCCTCATAGGGAGTTTCTATATCGAGCTTTCCTGTTTTAGTTAACAAATACTTACTAGATTCTTTTCTAATAAAGTATAAGGCATCGATAGATATAGGCAGCCCTAATTCTCTGATCATAAACTTTGCCCAAATCCTTTGAGTATAGTTTGGGTGTACAGACCGATGGACAAGTGTGTCATAATAGTCTGTAAAAAGAACTTTTATATTTTCCTTTTTAAGTTTTTGATGTAATTGGTTAAGAGACAAAACTATGATTCGGTTATTAGTTTAAAAATTTTAAAAACTAAATTAATTGCAACTGATAAATTCAGTGTTTACAGGGTTTAGACTAAACAAGATATAGAGAATTAAAGCTATAAAATCAATTATTTAGTTAAACTGCCTAAATATTCAGTTGTTTTGAATATTGAAAATGATAAGTAATACAATTACACTAATGCATTCTTAATAAGATATTCGGCAATCTGGATGGTATTTGTTGCAGCTCCTTTTCTTAAATTATCACTTACAACCCATAAATTCAGAGAATTAGGTTGGGAACCATCGCGTCTAATACGACCAATAAAAACATCATCTTTTCCGTTGGCATACATTGGCATTGGGTAAAGATTTTCATCTAATTTATCCTGTACGGTAACACCATCAGTTTCGTTGAGGATGCGCTTAATTTCATCGAGATTAAAGTCATTTTCAAACTCAACATTTATGGCCTCACTATGGCCGCCTGCTGTAGGTATTCTAACCGCTGTAGCAGTAACAGCGATAGTTCTGTCATCTAATATCTTTTGAGTTTCATTAACGAGTTTCATTTCTTCTTTGGTATAGCCGTTTTCCTCAAAGATATCGCAATGTGGTATAGCATTTTTATGAATAGGATAAGGATAAGCCATGTCGCCCTTCTTGCCTGTGATTTCATTTTCCAACTGCTCAACAGCCTTAATTCCTGTACCAGAAACAGATTGATAGGTTGAAACTACTATACGTTTAATTTTATACTTCTTATGCAGTGGTGCCAGCGCCATTACCATCTGTATGGTAGAGCAATTTGGATTGGCTATAATTTTATCGTTTTTTGTTAATTGGTCCGCATTAATTTCCGGAACTACAAGTTTTTTTGAGTGGTCCATTCGCCAGGCTGAAGAATTATCGATGACTGTGGTACCTACTTCCGCAAATTTTGGCGCCCATTCTAAAGAGGTATTACCACCAGCAGAGAATAGGGCGATATCTGGACGTTTTTCTATGGCTGAAGGAAGACTTATAACTTCATGGTCTACGCCATTATAAGCTATTTTTTTTCCCACAGAACGTTCTGATGCCACCAAAAGCAATTCTGTTACAGGGAAATTACGTTCTTCTAATATTTGAAGCATAACATTTCCTACTAAACCTGTTGCACCAACTATAGCTACTTTCATATAAAAATATTAAGGTGCAAAATTAGAATATTTCTATTTGTAATTAACACTGAAGACTCATAAAAATGCCATAAAAATTAAGGAGCCAAATTTGAGGTTTTATAAAAGTTACTGCACAAAAAAACCCAGATGCAAAACATCTGGGTTAGGTAATAAAAAATATAGTGTAGCGGTGTCGCTAGACCATTTATTTTTTTAAAGCATCTCTGATTTCTTTTAATACATCAAGCTCAGATGGTCCCGCTGGCGCTGGTGCTTCAGCTGGTGCTTTTGTTTTATTGTAAGCTTTAACTATCATAAACAATACAAAACCAACTATAATTAAATTGATTATTGAATTTACCCATCTACCATACATTATGGCATTTTCTGGTTTTGTTACAGTGCCGTCAGCAGCAACATTGGCTGGCGATAGAACATATTTCAAATCCGCAAAGTCTACACCACCTGCAAAATTACCAACAATTGGCATCATAATGTCGGTGACAAATCCATTGACAACTAAACCTACGGCTCCTGCAAGGATAACAGCTACTGCTAAATCAATAACATTACCTGTCATAATAAAATTCTTAAATTCTTTTAACATAATTAGTGTTTTTAAATAGTTAGTATAATATGTTTAATAAGACACTAAAGTAATTAAAAAGTCACAAATTATTTTATTCGCAACTCTATTTCAGGAATTTACGCTGCACACGTTGAGATATCGAAGTAATAATCTCATACGAAATTGTATCTGCAGCATTAGCTAAGTTGTTGGCACTATTAGAGGCATTAAAAAGAATCACTTCGTCGCCAATATGGCAATCTATATCTGTTACGTTTACCATAATCATATCCATACAAACGTTACCTACAATAGGCGCCTTTTTATTATTAATGATTACGAATCCTTTTCCTTGGCCATAGTGTCTGCCTATGCCATCTGCATGCCCAACAGGAATAGTTGCTGTTTTTTGAAATGTTTCGGCTATATAAGCTCTGTTATAGCCAACTGATTCTCCTTTTTCGATGGAATGAATTTGGGAGATTACAGATTTGAGGCTTGCGATAGGTTTTAAATTGCTGTCTTCTGTTTTAGAATTACCAAAACCGTAAAGTCCAATACCACAACGCACCATATCTAAATGCGCATCTGGGTAATTTATAATTCCCGAGGTATTACATAAATGTAACCATGGTTTGTAACCAATCTTGTCTTCAAATTCTTCAGCAATAAACTCAAATGACCTAATTTGTTTATTTGTAAACTCAACCTCATTTTTATCTTCGCTAGCAGCCAAATGCGAAAAAATTGATTTGGTAACTATGGCTGTTGTGTCTTTAAGTTTTGAAACTATAACATCTACTTCACTATCCTGAAATCCGAGCCTGTTTAAGCCTGTATTAAATTTAATGTGGACAGGATAATTTGATTGGTGCTGCTCTTCTGCGGTTGAAATAAATTGTTCTAAGACTTCAGAATTGTAAAGACTAGGTTCTAAACAGCGCTCTATTATGGTTTTAAAACTAACAGGTAGTGGGTGAAGTACTAATATAGGTTTGGTGATTCCTGCATCTCTAAGTAAAACACCTTCATTAGTATAAGCGACTGCAAAATAATCGACATTTAACATCTCGAGATGCTTAGCTACTTCAACAGCGTCGCTACCATAAGCAAATGCTTTAACGACAGCCAAAAAATTAGTGCCTGGCTGTAATTTTGATTTTAGATAGTTAAAATTATGGGTTAATGCACCTAAATCAATTTCTAAGACTGTTTCTTTAGCTTTACGCATCAGATTTTTTTTCTTTAGAGTTGATCTCTTGAGCATCGTTTACTTTCATATGCCTTACTTTATCCCGCAACATACTTTTATAATAAGCTGCTCTGCTTAGAGGTTCATATTCATCTACCTCGCCAAGAAGAACCAAGTCGTCACTTTGCGCTTTTCTGTAGCTATACTGTGCTAAGTTCCCTGTTTTGGTGCAAATGGCGTGGACTTTAGTTACATATTCTGCCGTGGCCATTAAATAAGGCATAGGTCCAAAAGGATTGCCTTTAAAATCCATATCTAATCCCGCAACAATTACTCGAACACCTTTGTTAGCCAAGTCATTACATACTCTAACAATTTCATCATCAAAAAACTGTGCTTCATCAATACCAACAACATCGCATCCATCTGCTAAAATTGGGATATTGGCAGCTGCAGGTACTGGTGTTGATCTAATTTCATTATCATCGTGAGAGACAACCATTTCATCATCATAACGTACATCAACCGCAGGTTTAAATATTTCAACTTTTTGTCTAGCAAATTTTGCGCGTTTTAATCTACGAATCAGTTCTTCGGTTTTACCAGAGAACATCGATCCACAAATCACTTCTATCCACCCAAATTGTTCTTTATGATTTACCGTATTTTCAAGAAACATTTCGTAATTTTAGCACTAAAACGTAGTAATTTTTCGTTTGTATAAAGGTCAAGCAAATTTATCAAAAATCAAAAGCAAAACTCATGAAAAAGAAATTAGAATCAGAATTAATTAGTATTGCTCACAGGATTCTAAAACTCAAAGGTAAAGAAGATGTAGATAGAATGCATGATGAGGTTTCAAAACTATACGAAAAGCTAACTGTACTAAAATTTGCTCAGGAAAATTTTGAAGACAACATGCCAACCATAGGTAATGACTCTTCCTTTTTTGATATGTTAGACACCGCCTTTAATAATAAAATTAGCGATAATATTGAGGTTGGTAATAAAACATACATTAACCTGGATGAAATAGAAGATGATGGGATTATGGAACCCGTGATGGAAAAGATTAAAGACATGGTAGCTCAAATGCCCGAAGAAACACATCAGGTCGACGCTATGGTAGAGAAAGCAGTTGCCAATGACAAGCCAAATACTATTGACTTTGAAACCATTTCTTCTGATTTTGCCGAAATTCCAGAATTCGAACCTATTGAAGCTGCAAAGAAAAGAGAGGCTGAGGAGGGTAAAAAATCACTTAATGACAAACTTAAGAGTAAAGGCCTAAAAATAGGCTTGAATGATAAAATCGCATTTATAAAACATTTGTTTGATGGAAAAAATGAAGATTATGAGCGCGTAGTCTCTCAAATAAATACTACAAATTCATTTTCTGAAGCTCAAAATCTCATAAACGACATGGTAAAACCAGATTACAACAACTGGGAGGGTAAAGAAGAATACGAAACACGTTTTACAGAGATTGTAGAGCGTAAATTCAATTAACCTTTATATTGATTTACCTTAAGTCAACTCATGAAACTGTATTTAGTACCAACACCGATAGGCAATTTAAAAGACATAACCCTAAGAGCACTTGAAGTTCTAAAAGATGTAGATTTAATTTTAGCTGAAGACACAAGGACCTCAGGAAAACTTTTAAAGTATTTTGAAATTACAACTCAAATGCAAAGCCATCATATGCACAATGAACATAAAATAGTGAATGGGTTGGTAGATAAATTAAAATCCGGATTAACAATCGCTATGATAAGTGATGCTGGAACACCTGCCATTTCAGATCCTGGATTTTTATTGGTGAGAGCATGCGTAGAAAATAATATTGATGTAGAATGTTTGCCTGGTGCTACTGCATTTGTGCCAGCTTTGGTCAATAGCGGATTACCAAACGATAAGTTTGTATTCGAAGGATTTTTACCTGTAAAAAAGGGACGTCAAACGCGACTTTTATTATTAGCCGAAGAAACCAGAACCATTATTTTTTATGAGAGTCCACATAAGTTATTGAAAACCTTAGGGCATTTCTGTGAGTATTTTGGTGAGGATAGACGCGTTTCTGTAAGTAGAGAATTAACCAAACTTTATGAGGAAACCATAAGAGGTTCCGCAAAGGAGGTATTACAATACTACACGGAAAAACCACCAAAGGGAGAGATCGTAATTTGTGTTGCTGGAAAATCTTAAATACACTACTTTTTTATTGGTATGGGTTAGATATTGACCGTACACATTTTTAACTTCCTGTATTAAATTAGTTTATGAAAACAAAACACTACGATGTATTTGTAATCGGAAGCGGTATTGCAGGTCAAACCGTTGCCAAAACATGTATAAAAAACGGCTTGAAAGTTGCGATAGCAGATAAACGAGAATACGGAGGCACTTGTGCGCTAAGAGGCTGCGATCCAAAAAAAGTTTTAATGCAATTTGCATATTTAATGCAACAGACCAAACAATTAAAAGCAAACGGCATTACAAAAATGCCTAAAATAGATTGGAAGACTGTTCAAGAGTTTAAATCCACATTCACACAACCTGTACCTAAGCATACCGAAAGTGATCTCAACAATTTAGGGATTGATTTATACCATCAATCGCCAAAATTTATAAGTAAAACGGAAATTTTCGTAGAGGGCAAAAAGGTGTCTGCAGATAATTTTATCATTGCTACAGGTTTAGTACCTCGTAAACTAGATTTTAGGGGTTCAGACTTTCTTAAAAACAGTGATGATATCTTAAACCTCAAGAAGATTCCGAAGTCTGCTATATTTCTAGGATCTGGATACGTAGGTATGGAATTTGCCTACATGCTATCCACAATGGGATGTAAGGTGACAATTATTGATACAGGAGAGCGACCTTTAACACAGTTCGATGAGTTTTTAGTTGAAAAACTTACAGATAGCATGAAAAATAGTGGTGTTAACTTCATATTTAATTCCATCCCCACCCAAATAGAAAAACTCAAAAAAAATTATAAAGTCAGTTATAAGCATGAAGGAGCAATTGAAACAGTAAAAGCGAGGGCGGTTTTTAATACCGCAGGTAGAGTTCCGGCGATAGAACCATTAAACTTAGAGAAAGCAAATATAAAACATGATAAATCTGGCATTACGGTTAACGACTTTCTTCAAAGTGTAAGCAATAAGAATGTTTATGCTTGTGGTGATGTATCAAATAAATCGGTGCCATTGACTCCTTTATCTGGATTGCAAGGCTATATTGTTGGTGAGAATATAGTTAACGGGAATACTAAAGAATTTCAAAATCCATTAGTACCATCAGTTGTGTTTACCTATCCAAATTTAGCTAGTGTAGGTTATACTGAAGAAGAGGCAAAAAGCAGATACAAGACTATAAAAATTTTCCAAGGCGATGCTACGAATTGGTACAATGCTAAAAAAGAAAATCTTAATGTATATGCCTATAAAATTATAGTTAACGAGCGAACGCAAAAAATAGTAGGGGCGCATCTACTAAGCCCTTTGGCATGTGAGACCATAAATTTATTTACAATGGCAATTAATAATCAATTGACGGTTTATGATATTAAAAAAATGACTTTCACCTATCCGTCCTATGCTAATGATATAAAAAGTATGTTCGCAGATAAAAGGTAGCTGATGCAAGATGTACTTCATAACATAAGCCAATGTACCATCTGTAAAGCCCATCTTCCATTTGGTCCAAGACCAGTGGCCACAGCTCATATTGATTCTAAAATTGTAATTATCGGGCAAGCACCAGGTACAAAAGTCCACGAATCTGGTATTCCTTGGGACGACCAAAGTGGGAAGAAGTTAAGACAATGGCTTAATGTTACAGATGAGCAATTTTACAATACAGAAAACTTTGCTATTATACCTATGGGATTTTGTTATCCAGGCAAAGCAAAAACAGGAGACTTACCACCACGACCAGAGTGTGCACCGCAATGGCATGAGCAGTTATTAGAAAAAATGCCAAAGGTTGAATTGATAATTTTAATTGGTGCTTATGCGCAGAAGTATTATTTAAAAGATAATGCGAAACGAACATTAACTGAAACCGTAGGCGAGTATAAGTCTTACTTGCCAAAATATTTTCCGATTCCGCATCCTTCACCGACAAATCGATTTTGGCGTGCTAAGAATCCCTGGTTTGAGGAATTGGTGGTTTCTGATTTGCAGGAGAGAGTAAAAGCAGTTTTGAAATAACAACCAAATTATTTCAGGTAAGGTTCAACCTAAATACTTATTCTTATAATATTGACAAAAGGAAAAATTGTTTTTCAGGAGTAGCCAAAATGCCTCTTCAAACAGCGACCAAAAAACTAGTATACAGATCCATCATGCTTCCCAATTTCATAACCATGCTTCTCAAGGTATTTTTTTCCACTCTCAACGGCACCCTCTTCAATATCAGTTCCCATAGAATCGTTCCAGCGGTTGAGGTATCCAAAGAGTGAAATCACACCCAACATTTCCACAATTTCTCCTTCATTCCAATGTTCATACAAGCGTTCTTTAATTTCAGCATTAACTGCATTAGGGACTTGGCTTGCGGCTAAACTAAAGTCTAAGGCAGCACGTTCGGCCTCAGAAAAAGCGGGATGTGTCCTGTATTCCCAAATATTATCTAATTGTTCTTGTTCTGCACCATAACGTTCTGCAGCTCTTATAGCGTGTGCCTGGCAATAGCGACAACCTGTAGCATTACTGCTTACCCAGGCAATCATACGTTTTAATGCTGAGGTGACTCGGCCTTCATTCGCCATTACGGCTTTATTCAAATTAATAAACGCTTTACTTATTGCAGGTCTGCGTTGCATAGTTAAAACCGAATTTGGGCAAAAGCCAAGGGTTTCATTAAAGAACTCGGCTAATTTTTGAGTTTCTAAATCATGCTCAGGAGATAAAGGTGTTACTAAGGCCATGGTTTTGTTTTTAGTAGTATTTTTGAAAGTACAAGATAGGAGTTCTAATAGATAAACTTAAAGAAAATGAATCATAAAATAACAACGCAGTGGAAAGGTGGATTAACGTTTGAATCTGATAATCCAAGTGGGAAGACTGTAATAATAGATACCGATATTGACGGACAGGACAAACGTTTTGGTTTATCTCCTAAGGCTATGATGTTATCCGCTTTAGCGGGCTGCTCTGCTTTAGATGTTATTTCGACCTTAGATAAAATGAAGGTGAACATAGATGATTTTAAAATCGAAGTGTCTGGTGCGCTTACCGAGGAGCATCCTAAATATTATCACGCTGTTGCGGTCGATTATCATTTTTATGGAAAAGACTTAAATCAAAAGAAGTGTGATCGCGCTGTAAATTTATCGGTAGACAAGTATTGTGGTGTTATGGAGATGTTTAGACGTTTTGCAACTATCAATATTAATATTCATTATCATTAAGAATAAAAAATAACAGGCGCATTCTAAGCCGTATTAAAAGAAAAAAATAAGGTGAAAGTACTTAAGTTTGGCGGTACCTCTGTTGCAAACGCGGAGAACATATCAAAAGTTATAGCGATTCTTCAAAAGGAATCTCAAAAGCAAAATATCGCAGTAGTGGTCTCGGCTCTTGGCGGTATTACAGATGCCTTAATTAAAGCTGGTGAACTGGCAACTCAAAAGAATGAAGCTTACACAACTGTTTTTAATGATATTAGGGGAAGACACCTAGAGACAATAATGTCGTTGATGCCAAAACAAATGGTAAATGAGGTTATAAAAGAAATTGAGACTAAACTACAAGAGCTTCAGGATCTTCTCGAGGGTATTTATTTAATTAACGAGTTATCTAATAAAACAAAAGACAAGTTACTGAGTTTTGGGGAGCTGTTGTCATCCTATATTATAGCAAAAGCGTTAGCTCAACAGGTTAGTGACTCTTTACTCAAAGATAGCAGAGCGCTTATAGTAACAGATAACTTATATACAAGAGCAAATTTAATCACAAAGCAGACTTATAAAAATATTACAGATTATTTTGAGTCTCATAAAAAGCAAATCGTCATCTTGCCAGGATTTGTATCTAGAGCAGCAGATGGTACTTCAACGACTTTGGGTCGAGGAGGTTCAGATTATACAGCGGCAATTTTAGCGGCTGCTCTCAAAGCAGACCAATTAGAAATTTGGACAGATGTTAGTGGTATGTATACCGCTAATCCTAAATTGGTAAAGCAGGCGTTCCCTATCAAAGAGATTTCGTATCAGGAAGCTATGGAATTATCTCATTTTGGCGCCAAAGTTTTATACCCACCTACAGTACAGCCGGCTTTACAAAAAAATATTCCAATCTATATAAAAAACACATTTCAACCTGAAGAAAAAGGAACCTTAATTAAGAACAAGTCTAATAACAAATACGGTCCTGTAAAAGGGATTAGTCATATCGATAATATTGCACTTTTAACTTTAGAAGGCAACGGAATGATTGGCGTACCAGGATTTTCTAAACGTTTGTTTTCTGCATTATCCAGAGGTGAAATAAATGTTGTTTTAATTACGCAAGCTTCATCAGAACATTCAATTTGCGTTGGAGTCTTTGCTCAAGACTCTAAATGCGCTAAAAAGATGGTAGATGAAGAATTTGCCTACGAGATTTCCTTAAAAAAAATAAAACCATTACTTGTCGAAGACCAATTAGCTATTGTAGCGGTAGTTGGTGATAATATGAAAAATCATCAAGGTATTAGTGGCAGAATGTTTAGGTCTCTGGGTCAAAACAATGTTAACGTTAGAGCGATTGCACAAGGGGCTTCAGAACGAAACATTTCTGCAGTAATTGCACATAAAGACATAAAAAAAGCCCTAACCACTTTACACAATCGGTTTTTTGAAAAGCAGGTAAAAACATTAAACCTCTTTATTGTAGGTGTTGGGAATGTAGGTGCAATTTTACTCGAACAGATTAAAAAACAACAAGATTATTTAATTGAAAACTTGTTGTTAAATGTAAAGGTGGTCGGAATTAGTAATTCCAAAAAAATGATTTTTAATGAGGACGGTATTGATTTAAACAATTGGAAAAGTCTGATAAACGAAGGAGTGCCAAGGAGCCACGAATCATTTTTTAATGCCATAAAAGACTTAAATTTAAGCAACAGTATTTTTATAGATATCACCGCAAACGATGCCGTGGCTAAAACATATTCAGACTATTTAAAAGAAAGTATATCGGTTATTGCCTGTAACAAGATTGCCTGTTCATCAGATTATAAATCGTATATAGAATTAAAAAAGTTAGCAAAAAAATATAGCGCTTCATTTTTGTTTGAAACAAATGTAGGTGCAGGCCTGCCAGTTATTAATACGCTCAATAATTTAGTGAATTCTGGCGATAAAATTACTTCAATTCAGGCTGTACTTTCGGGTAGTTTAAATTTTATATTCAACAATTTTAACGAAAACAATAGTTTTTATGATGTTGTAAAACAGGCACAAGAAGAAGGTTATACTGAGCCAGATCCAAGAATAGATTTAAGTGGAGTCGACGTGGCTCGAAAAATTTTGATTCTGGCGAGAGAATCAGGGTTTGAGATGGACTTAAAAGACATTAAGAATGAGTCCTTTCTTCCACAAGATAGTCTTAACTCCAGGTCGGTGAGTGAATTCTACAAAACGCTTAAATCCAATGCATCTCATTTTAATGAACTATATAAAAGTGCGACGCAAAATGATTGTCGATTAAAATATGTAGCAGAATTTAATAATGGTAAGGCTAAAGTGAGTTTAAAAGAAGTCAATAAGGAGCATCCCTTTTATAATTTAGAGGGGAAGGATAATATCGTGTTATTTTATACAGAACGTTATCCGGACCAACCATTAATAATAAAAGGAGCTGGTGCAGGCGCTGAGGTAACCGCCTCTGGCTTGTTTGCAGATATAATTACATTAGGTAGAAACTAAAATTATGGACCAAATCAAAATTTTTGCGCCAGCAACAGTGGCAAACGTATCTTGCGGATATGATGTCATGGGTTTTGCCTTAGAA
>JABDKL010000066.1 GCA_013002225.1 Winogradskyella sp. | reverse complement strand
ACATTCACAGGCATTTGAGAGTTGGTTTGCCAATACACCTGGATTGAAAGTGATTGTACCTTCAAATCCTTATGATGCAAAGGGGTTATTGAAATCAGCAATTCGTGATGATGATCCGGTTATTTTTATGGAAAGTGAGCAAATGTATGGTGATAAAGGAGAGGTGCCAGAAGGGGAATATGTTATTCCTATTGGTGTTGCCGATATTAAGCGAAAAGGAACGGATGTAACTATAGTTTCTTTTGGTAAGATTATTAAAGAAGCTTATAAAGCTGCAGATGAATTAGAAAAGGAAAATATTTCTTGCGAAATTATTGATTTACGTACGGTTAGACCTATGGATCGCAAAGCAATCTTAGAGTCGGTTAAGAAAACAAATCGCCTAGTGGTATTAGAAGAGGCATGGCCTTTTGGGAATGTCGCTACAGAAATTACCTATTTAGTGCAGTCTGAAGCTTTTGATTATTTAGATGCACCTATTGTCAAAATAAATACAGCTGATACACCTGCACCTTATTCTCCTGTTTTACTGGAGGAGTGGTTGCCTAATAGTAATGATGTTGTAAAAGCAGTCAAAAAAGTAATGTATAAATAAATAAATCGCAGTTTTCTGCGTTTAGTAAACTTCATTAACACGTCGTAACTAAAAGTTTTGTGCGAATGTTAATGAAGTTTGTTTTTTAATATGAATATTAAACTTCCTGTTTTTTTTATTGTTTTTGGATTTTTATCCCTTACAGCTCAAACCAAAGTAAGTGGTTATGTTTATGATGTGAATCAAAAACCTATTGCTTTCGCGAACATTTTATTTAAAGGGTCTACCGAGGGTACTATTACAAACGAAGAAGGGAAATTCTATTTAGAATCCGACGAGCGTTGGGATACGTTAATTGTTTCATTTATTGGTTTTGAAATGCTTGAGTATCCATTGGGAAAGCGCGTAAATTATAATCTTGAATTTATTTTAAAAGAGGAGGCTTCATCGTTAGATGAGGTTGTAATTGTTACAGGTAAACAGTCAAAAAAAGCGTCTGAAAATCCAGCGATAAGAATTCTTCAAAAGATATGGGAACGTAAACGTCAAAATGGATTAAGCCAGTTTGACCAATACACGTACGATCAATATGAAAAGGTAGAATTTGACCTCAATACTATAGATAGTTCGCTTATTAAAAGTAAGCTTTTTAAAGGTATGGAGTTTGTCTTTGAAGAAGTAGATACCTCTAATGTAACAGGCAAAACCTATTTGCCTATTTTTTTAAATGAATCCGTAAAAAAGGTATATGGAGATAACGTGATTAATAAAGAGCGTGAAGAACTATTAGGTAATAAAAATTCCGGTTTTAGTAATAATCAGGTGATAATTGACTTTATAGACGATTTGTATTCCGAATATGATGTGTATAATAATTATCTAAAGTTTTTTGATAAAAGTTTTGTCAGTCCATTAAGTAGGACTGGTGTACAAACTTATAATTATGTGTTATCTGATAGTGCGTTTATAGATAATAAATGGTGCTATAATATTATTTATTATCCGCGACGTAAAAACGAGCTAACTTTTAAGGGTGATTTTTGGGTCAACGACTCAACATATGCTATAAAGGAAATAAATCTTCAGGCTTCAAAAAGTGCAAATATAAATTGGGTTAAAGAAATATATATAGAACAAGAATTCGATGTACTTAATGACTCTGTTTTTTTGATAAAGCGTGATTATTTCATGTCCGATTTTGCAATTAATAAAAAAGAACAATCCCGAGGTGTTTATGGAAAACGTACGACACTTTATGATAACTATAAGTTCGACATTAAGAAAGATGCAGATTATTACGATAAGGACGTTTATAATTACGATGCAGATATTTATAATCGAGAAGACGACTTTTGGAAGATTAACCGACTTGAAGCTTTGAGTAAGGATGAAAAGGCTGTATATAAGATGTTGGACACGCTCAAAACTGTAAAGAAATTTAAACGGCTTTATAATGTTGGAAGTATTTTAGCCTCTGGATATGTAGAGTTTCCTAGTATTAATTTTGATTACGGGCCCATTTTTTCAACTTTTGGATATAATGAAGTAGAGGGGATACGTCTTAGAGGTGGTGGAAGAACATATTTTGGACCTAATGACCCATGGCGTATAGAAGGGTTTATGGCCTACGGCTTTAGAGATGATAAATTTAAATTTGGGATTTCTGGCAAATGGTTACTCGACAAAAAGAGCAGGCTCACTATTTTTGGCGGTACAAGACGGGATGTAGAACAGACGGGAGCTAGTCTTACAAGTTCTACCGACGTATTAGGTCGGAGCTTAGCATCCTCCTCAGTAATAGGAACAGGCGCAAATGATAAACTTACCAATATAAAGCTAACCAATTTAGGGATGTCTATTGAACCGTCACGTAATTTTGTGATCCGTTTGGATGGGAGTTTTAGAGAATTACGTTCGGCATCACCTACGTTTAGTCTGGCCTATAATGACCCAAATTCTCCAACAGGCACTTCTACCGAAGTTAATCAATTTGAAAGCCGATTATCGTTTGCCTATTATCCAAAGCGTCAAATGACTGGGTTTGGTGTAGAACGTAGAGAAAAGAATGATAATTTTGCACGTCTTTTTACTCAATTTAGTCGTGGTGACCGCGATTGGTTCGATAGTGATTTTAATTATACCAAGCTGCAGTTTTCGTACATACAACCATGGCAAATAGGGGGATTTGGTCGTTTAACGACATCTATCGAGTTAGGGAAAACATTTGGAGAAGTGCCTTTGGCACTACTGAGTGTAGTGCCCGGGAATCAAACCTATTTTTCAATTTACAATACCTTTTCTCAGCTCGACTTTTATGAATTTGTGACAGATACATATACCTCAATGCACATGGAGCATAATTTTAACGGTCGTTTATTTTCTCGAATTCCATTTTTAAAAAAGTATAACCTTAGAGCAATTTTAAGTCTAAGGGGAGTTTGGGGCGAATTATCTGCCGAAAATATTGCGTTAAGTACCACAGGTAATATGGCTGAGATTCCATTAATTGCACCCGATAACCGTATTTACTACGAATATAGTTTCGGCGTTGCGAACATTTTTAAAATTTTACGATTAGACTTTAATTTTAGAGGGAATTATCTCGATAATCCTGATGCCAGACGCTTTGGTGTTACTGGGAGTTTTGGATTTTACTTTTAAATGGCATTGCTAGAAATTCCTTTGGTTATACTTTAACATTATACTATCTTTGCTGCCCTTAAAAAATTAAGGCGCAAATTAAAATGAGTGTTCTCATTTAATAAAACAGATCCAAAGACAATTAAATATGACAGCAGCAGGAAAATTAACCTTTGATGTATTAATAGAAATTCCCAAAGGAAGTAGAAATAAATATGAGTACGATTTTGAATTAGAAAAGATTCGTTTTGATCGAATGTTGTTTTCTTCGATGATGTATCCTGCAGATTACGGTTTTATTCCAGAAACTTTAGCTTTAGACGGTGACCCCTTAGATGTGTTAGTTTTAGGAGGAGAACCAACCTTCCCTATGTGTGTAGTAGAGGTAAAGCCTATTGGCGTATTTCATATGGCCGATGAAAAGGGGCCTGATGAAAAAGTAATCTGTGTTCCTGTTTCAGATCCTATATGGAATAATCTGAATGATTTAACGGATATGAACCCGCATCAAATAAAAGAAATTGAACACTTTTTTCAGGTGTATAAAGATTTAGAAAAGAAAAGAGTTGATGTAGGTGGATGGGGCGATGCTAAAGAGGCTTACGATATTTTAAATAAGTGTATAGCGCGTTATGAAGATAGCGAACACAAAACGAACGGAGATTTCACGATTTAAGTAGTTGTCAAATTCATAATATTTTAACCCTTTAGTAATTAAACTAAAGGGTTTTTCTATTCTCGGCTATTTTGTTACATTTACTTTTTATTTTTTGCAAAATTTTAAACAAACTAACATTAAACTGAAAAAAATATGGAATCAATGATGATTTACATGCCAATTGCTTTGGCTTTATTAGGATTAATTTACATGCTTGTGAAGCAGTCGTGGGTTATGAAACAAGATGCCGGAGATGGTAAGATGAAAGAAATTTCAGATCATATCTATGAAGGAGCCTTAGCCTTTTTAAAAGCAGAATATAAACTACTTACAGTATTTGTAATTATAGTAGCTGTCTTATTAGCAATTGTATCTTTTGTTGTGCCAACTACGCACTGGTTAATTATAATTGCTTTTGTTTTCGGAGCGGTGTTTTCTGCTTTTGCGGGTAACATAGGTATGAAAATAGCAACTAAAACAAATGTAAGAACAACACAGGCTGCTCGTACGAGTTTACCAAAAGCCTTAAATATATCTTTTGGTGGTGGAACTGTAATGGGACTTGGAGTTGCAGGTTTAGCTGTTTTAGGTCTAACAACATTCTTTATATTCTTCTTCCATTTTTTTATGGGTGGTGTTTGGACTAATACAATGGATATGACCATTGTATTAGAAACCTTGGCTGGATTTTCTTTAGGTGCCGAATCTATTGCATTATTTGCAAGAGTAGGTGGTGGTATTTATACAAAAGCGGCTGACGTTGGTGCCGATTTAGTAGGTAAAGTAGAAGCTGGTATACCAGAAGACGATCCACGTAATCCTGCAACCATTGCCGATAATGTTGGTGATAATGTAGGTGATGTTGCTGGTATGGGAGCTGATTTATTTGGGTCTTATGTAGCAACGGTATTAGCAGCGATGGTATTGGGTAACTATGTTATAAAAGATATGGGTGGTGCTATTACTGATGCATTTGGTGGTATTGGACCCGTATTATTGCCAATGGCAATTGCTGGAGCAGGAATTATTATTTCGGTAATTGGCACTATGTTGGTTAAAATAAAGAGTAATGATGCCAAAGAAGCTCAGGTAATGGGTGCTTTAAACATTGGTAACTGGACCTCTATAGTTTTAGTAGCAATTTCTTGTTTTGCACTAGTAACCTGGATGTTACCAGAAACTATGAGAATGAATTTCTTCGGTGAAGGCTTACAGGAAATTAGCTCAATGCGCGTGTTTTATGCAACGCTTGTAGGCTTATTTGTAGGTGCTGTAATTTCATCTGTGACTGAATATTATACGGGCTTAGGTAAAAAACCTATTCTTAAAATAGTACAACAATCTTCTACTGGTGCTGGGACAAATATTATTTCTGGATTAGCAACAGGTATGATCTCTACTTTCCCATCGGTATTATTATTTGCTGGTGCTATTTGGGCTTCCTATGCTTTTGCTGGTTTCTATGGGGTTGCTTTAGCTGCATCTGCAATGATGGCTACAACTGCGATGCAATTAGCTATTGATGCTTTTGGTCCTATCTCTGATAATGCTGGAGGTATTGCCGAAATGAGCGAACAAGATCCAATTGTAAGAGAGCGTACAGACATCCTGGATTCCGTTGGAAATACAACTGCTGCAACAGGTAAAGGGTTTGCAATAGCTTCTGCAGCATTGACATCTTTAGCTTTATTTGCTGCATATGTAACATTCACAGGGATTGACGGTATTAATATTTTTAAAGCTCCGGTATTGGCAATGTTATTTGTTGGTGGAATGGTTCCTGTAGTATTTTCTGCATTAGCAATGAATGCAGTGGGTAAAGCCGCTATGGAAATGGTACAGGAAGTACGTAGACAATTTAGAGACATTCCAGGTATTATGGAGGGTACTGGAAAACCAGAATACGATAAATGTGTCGCAATATCAACACAAGCCTCTTTAAAAGAAATGATGTTGCCGGGTTTATTAACCATTGGTTTCCCATTAGTGATTGCGTTTGTGCCAATGCTATTTGGAATGGATCCGTTAGCCATTGCAGAAATGTTAGGTGGTTATATGGCTGGTGTTACAGTATCTGGTGTGCTTTGGGCGATTTTTCAGAATAACGCAGGTGGTGCATGGGATAATGCAAAAAAATCTTTTGAAGCAGGTGTAGAGATAAATGGAGAAATGACGTTCAAAGGTTCTGATGCACATAAAGCTGCAGTAACGGGTGATACCGTTGGTGATCCTTTTAAAGATACATCTGGTCCGTCTATGAACATTTTAATTAAACTTACCTGTTTAATCGGATTAGTGATTGCACCAATTTTAGGTGGTCATACAGAAGAGGGATTAGCGGCTATGGATGGTGAAATTACAAAAGAGGTAAGTGTAGAGATAAATGACAATGGTGAAACTGGAATTGCAGTTGCAACATTAACCAGTACGGTTACAGAAAATGGTGTAACTACAACAAAAGAACAAAAAATAGAAGGTACGCTAGAGGAGGTTGAGGCAAAAATTGATGCTTTAAACGCTAATGAAACGGTAGATAATGTTAAAATAGAGAAGAAAAAAATTATAGTTGAAGAGACTGAAAAAAACTAAAATCTTCTCAATCCATATAAGGAAAGCCATGCAATTTGCATGGCTTTTTTAGTTTAATATGCTTTAATTACAGATAATAATTTTAGGTATAGGATTAACTTTTAGACGAATTTTTCTTAAATTTTGAATTGATTATTAATAGTAAATAAACTCAATATGAGCTATGAGGATTTAATCACATTAGGAATTGCATTTGGACTTGGGCTTCTGGTTGGGATGCAACGCGAAAAATCGGACAACCACATGGCTGGTGTCAGAACATTCACATTAATAGCAATATTGGGAGTTATTTCGGGATTTTTAACACGTGATTACAATAATCCATTCATACTTCCAGTTTTTGGTTTGTGTATTGCTGCTATGATGCTTATGGCCAACTATATAAAAATTAAAAAACTGGATGGCGCGGATATCGGGCAAACTACTGAGGTTGCAGCGCTACTTATGTTTGCAGTTGGCGCATATCTTGTTTTAGGGAGTCAATTAATTGGAGTACTAATTGGAGCGTCGTTAGCAATTTTACTTTATGTAAAAGAACATTTACACGATTTTATAGATAGACTACAGGAAAAAGATCTATCTGCCATTATGACCTTAGCAGGGATTAGCTTAATCATTCTACCCATACTTCCTAATAAAACATTTGGACCTTTAGATGTTCTTAACCCAAGAAACATTTGGTTAATGGTAACGCTCATTGTTGGTATAAGTGTAATAGGTTATTTTATCTACAAATTTGCCGGTAAAAAAGTGGGTATCATTTTTAATGGGATTCTAGGCGGTCTCATAAGTAGTACGGCTACCACTGTTAGTTATGCAAGGAAAACATCAGATAACAAATCTATCTCGAAATTAGCCGTATTTGTTATAATTACGGCATGTGCTATTTCATTTGTTCGGGTTTTAGTAGAAGTAGGGATAGTCATACCAAATAGTTTGTCAACAATTGCATTGCCTATAAGTGTTGTGATTTTAATTATCGGTCTTACCAGTGTTGCACTGTTTTACTTAATAAACAAGAAAGAATCTGAAGATGAAGAAATGCCTGAGCCCGAAAATCCGGCACAATTTAAAAGTGCACTAATCTTTGGTTTTCTATATGCCTTTATACTCTTAGCTGTGGCATTTACCGAGCAAAAATTTGGTAGTAATGCTTTATATATTGTCTCTATTATTAGTGGATTAACAGATGTTGATGCTATAACACTATCGTTGTCTCAGCTTATAAAAGAAGGTAGTCTAGAAGCCACAGAAGGCTGGAAATTAATATTACTTGCAGCCTTATCTAACATGTTATTCAAAGGTGTAATGGCCATTGTTTTGGGTGCAAAACAAATTGTAAAATGGATCGTAATTACCTTTGGTATTACCATAGTTTCTGGCCTTTTGGTAATGTGGTTATGGCCAGAAACCTGGTATTTTTAAGATGAACCTAAGACTTGGTCTTAGGCTTATCTCTGTTTATATTAACAATGTCGACACTAGTAGCCTCCTGTCCTAATAAATACTTACTAAAGTGATCCGCTCTCAGCCAAAATGAATATTCTGTCATATTTCCAAATCCATGACGTTGTCCTGGCATTAGCATAAAACCAAATCGTTTATTGGCCTTAATTAAAGCGTTAGCCATACGTATAGTACCGCCAGGATGCACATTATTATCTACATCTCCTGTAATCAACATTAAGTGGCCCTTTAGATTATCAGCAAGTGACTGGTTGTTATCAATCATGTATTTGTATTTTACATTACCATCGTCATCTTTTTCTTCCATAACACCATGATGCGTTTCACTCCACCAGCTATTATAAATAGCATTATCATGGTTTCCTGCAGAGGATACTGCTGCTTTAAAAAAATCAGGATATACTAAAATAGCTGCGGTCGACATAAAACCACCACCAGAGTGGCCGTAAATTCCAACGTTTTCAATATCTATAAAATCATGCTTATCAGCCAGTTGCTCAGCGACATGTCTTTTGTCTGCCAACCCGTAATCACGTAAGTTTCCATAACCGTAGTTATGATACCACTTAGAGCGATCTGGATGCCCACCTCTGTTACCCATTGTAACTACGATAAATCCAACTTGAGCCATCCGATCTAGCCTATCCATACGAACCGAAAACGATTTGTTTACTGCCTCAGTTTGTGGACCAGGATAGACATACTCCAATAAAGGATATTTCAATGTAGAATCCATTTCAAACGGTTTGTACATAACACCATAAATATCGGTTATCCCATCATCTGCTTTCATTTTAAATGGCTCAGGAAATTGATAACCTGTGGCTATTAATTGCGATAAGTCTGCCTCTTCCAGCTGCATAATCACATTTCCATTATTGTTTCTGAGTTCAGATTTTGGTACAGTATTAACTCTTGAGTAGTTACTAACAAAAAAACCATTAGAATCTGCCATATCCACATTGGTGTTATAATCACCTGGATTAAGAGCTTTTAAACCTGTACCATTTAAATTAATTTTGTAGGCGTGTTCATAATAAGGATCTTGATCTTCTGGGATGCCATGAGCTGTGAAGTATAGTGTTCTGGATTTATCATCCACACCCAAAGCCTTTTCAACATGGTAAGCACCACTGGTAACTTGATTTTTGAGATTTCCCTCAGTGTCATAACGATAATAATGTGCCCAACCAGTTCTTTCTGCCCAATGCAACATTTCGGTTTCATCATTAAAAAGGACTAGTGGACGCGTTTCAATATAGGTATTAAAACGTTCTTCAATCAATACCTTGGTTGCACCTGTATTTATATCGGCCACACATATATCTAATTTTTTGCGATCTCTACTAATTGTATTATAGTAAATTTTGCCCTTATTAGAAAGTAATAGGGATGGTCTAAAATCATCATCCATATTCGATTTTTTCTGTGGTGCTCTATACACCTGTACGCTTTGCTGCTTTACGGTATCTAATTGTACCTGGATACTGCTTTTAGATGGAATATCAAAAACATGTAATTCTGTTTTATAATACTCATCTTCACCTGGCATATGATATTTGTAGGTTTCTAGAGTTGGTCGTTTAGAAGCCGTTGTGTTAATAACCCATAACTCATTAATATGTCTGGAGTCTGTTCTTTGAAACACAAACTTATTAGAATCATGAGACCAAATGCCAGAAACACGTTTGCGTTTATCTTTATCTTTTTTCATAGACTCGTTAGTTTCTCCTCGACCACTACCACCACCATATGAGTAGTATAATTCACCATCTGTAGTCCATTGATTTTCGACTATGGTTGTATCTTTTTCGTTTTTTACAGCTTTTAAAAAGTTAGATTTGTCCATCCAATACAAGTTGTAGTTCTTAGAAAATAATACTACTGAACTGTCTGGTGCTATATTGGCCCATTTTTTCCAGTCTTCTTTATCCTTCTTCTTATTGTCTAATAAGGTGAGAGAATTGCTTCCTAAGGTATATTCAAAATGATACACTTTATTAACCATTTTTGGTTTGCCTTTTATGGTTTTAGTGTCTGTTGAGTCATTTTCTTCTGCATTTACAGCATCTTTTTCTTCTTCTACTTTTTCAGTCGATGTAACATAAAATTGTATTGCAGTTTCATTTTTTACGAAATCAAAATCAAATTTAGGTAAGTGTTTGGCGTCATACGGATCTTTAGTAATTTCAGTTAACCAACGTGCCATTTTCTCATTATCAAAAAGTTCTTTTTTTGTGCGATTATCGGCATCAACGATATAATACTTAGAACCATTCGTAGTCTTGTATTGATACCAAAATCGGTTACCATTTTTAAGCCAATGAGGTCTTACGGTAGTGGAGTGCACTAATTTTCCCAAATTAGTAGGTGAGTATTTTGCGGCTGCTCTATAATTGGGTTTAGGTGTTTTATATTCGGTGTCCATTTGCGCTGCAATTGGGCTTAAACAAAACGTAAATAAGATGAGAATTAATAAGTTTTTCATGTGTTAGTTAATTTAAATCCAGTTAGTGGTTTTCTGTAGTGCACTAAAATACTTTGAAAATGGGTAGAAACAATTGAGCTTCAATATATTTAACATTTGTCTAACTATTTAAAGACTAGTAGAAAGAAGTTTTTATAGATTTTAGTATCTTGAATTTTTTTAAAACGCTATTACGGTTGAGCATATTCAAAAAAGACCCATTGCAAATAATTGCATTTCAAGGTTATGGTACAGACTCTCATTTCTATGCCAGAGGGCGAGCATTAGAAGATGAAAGTATCGATTTAGAAGCACAAAATATCTGGCATCTTATAGTTAATACCTGGAAGCGGTTTGAAACTGATGAGATTAAAAATGTAGGTATTAACATTAAGCTATCTGACAACACTATTTTAAAAGGTGTTACAGACCATAAAGGCTATTACAAGGTTGAGGCAAATCTCGATAGCTTAACAGATTTAACGAATGAAGAAGGTTGGCTATCCTTTGAATTATCTTATAATGATGTAAACATTAAGCGTACCATACAAAATCAAAATAGGTTTCCTGGTGAGTTACTCATCCCTTCGCAAAAAGCGCAATTTGGGGTTGCCAGCGATATTGATGATACCATTTTACATACTGGAGTTGTCTCCACCTTAAAATGGAAGGTGATATACAATTCGGTTTTTAAACACGCTAAAAATAGAATCCCCTTAGATGGCGCCTCGGATTTTTACCACAAATTGCATCGTGGTGCATCAGGAGAAAATGCTAATCCTATTTTTTATGTTAGTCATAGTCCGTGGAATTTGTACCGATATTTAGAGTTGTTTTTAAGACAAAATAATTTTCCTAAAGGTCCCATATTATTGCGAAGTATGAGCAATCTATTAAAGAAAAAGCCTCAAGCCGAAAAGCCACAAAAACAAAAAGAAATTCTGAACTTATTAAAAACGTATCCTGATTTACCATTTATATTAATTGGCGATAGTGGAGAGCACGATCCTGATATTTATATGGAAATTGCAGAAGAATTCCCGGATCGGATTATAGCCATCTATTTACGAAGCGTAAAACATACTAAGCGCATGCTCCGTGTAAGAGGATTAATAGAAAATTATAAAACCACAGAAGTCTTAATGGTAGAAAGTAGTGAGCAGGCCATTGAACACGCTAAAAAGCATGGATTTATTATTTAAAATAGTCCGTTAATTTGTGCATCAATTTTATTTATAATACCACCTAGGTCTTCAGGATTGGCTACAAAATCTAAATGATCTACATCAATAATAAGTAAATTTCCTTTATCGTACTTAGTGATCCAGGCTTCGTAGCGCTCATTTAAACGGCTTAAATAATCAATGCTTATCGTGTTTTCGTAATCACGCCCTCGTTTGTGGATCTGCGCAACCAAATTTGGGATTGTACTTCTTAAATAGATCAATAAATCTGGTCCCTGAACGAAGGACTCCATAAGTTCAAATAAGGACGAATAGTTTTCAAAATCGCGATTGGTCATAAGACCCATAGCATGTAGGTTAGGGGCAAAAATATGCGCATCTTCATAAATTGTCCTGTCCTGAATAATATCTCTACCGCTCGTGTGAATTTGATTCACTTGTCTAAATCTGCTGTTTAAGAAATAGACTTGCAAATTAAAGCTCCAGCGTTCCATCTGATTATAAAAATCATCTAAATAAGGATTATCAACTACGTCCTCTAATTGAGCCTCCCATTTATAATGTTTAGCTAGTAATTTTGTGAGCGTAGTTTTACCGGCTCCTATATTTCCTGCAACAGCAACATGCATAATTTATTCTGATTTTAGTTGATAGTGGCGTAGAATTTCACCGTCGTAAATATACAAGGTTTCGTTGGTTACCAAAAACTGATTTATTAACAAATTTGGGTGATTTATTGCTTTAATTTCAGCCCCATTGTTTTTTAAAATATATAAGGAATTGTTCTTTTTTAAAACTAAATGGGCCTTACTAAACGCTAATTGCTCATAACCTGTGTTTTGTAGTTTTTGTAATAAACTTCCAAAATAGTTATAGATGTATAGATACTTTTCAGTAAGTAAATAACAGTAGTTGTAATCGCTTTTTAGATCGAGAACTTTAGACTGTACAGGGACTGTTTTTAATCTTAGTTTATTAGTCTTGTAATCGTATAATTCTAACTGTTGTAGATCTTGATTAAAAATCCAAAGGGTATTGTCATAGCCTGCAGAAACAAAGCTAACATTTGTATAGGGTTGCTTGGTATTAAAGTCTACTTTATAAATTTCGGCCAAGCGATTATCTAAAATGACGACCGTGTTAAAATCCTGATAGAATAAGTTTATTTTTAAGGGGTTAAAGGTGTTAGCAGAGGTAATTTTACCCAACTGAAAATTAGCATAAGTAATAGTAGTATCTCTGGTTTTTTTATGAAAAGTATTGTTCTCAGTAGAAAAATAGAGCGTTCCGAAATTATCTGTACCAAAAATACTTTCAACTTTTAAATACGTAGAATCTTTTATACTCGTATTAATTGTGTTTTGACAAAAGCAATTGAAACTAATGGCTAAAAAAAGTAAAAAAAACTTCGGCATAATGATTTGGTAATAGGTTAGAAAATTACAAAAACTAAATCAAAGATTATTTAAAATTACTCTATGATTCTAACATCTAATAATCCATTTTAAAAGGATAGAGCGCGGTTATTGTTAATATTTTGATAAACACAGTATATGTGTTTAAAATAAATATAAATTTGTTAAACAAAATATAGATAAATCATGAAATCGTTTCTTTCTCAATTTGCATTAGCACTTTCAATTTTGTTTATCCTAACAGGCTTCAGTAACAGCAATAATCAAGAATTTCAAGGAAAAGCTTACTATTTTTCAAAGTCTAATTTAGATTTAGGAAGTTGGGGAGCGAGAATGAGTGAAGGTCAGAAAAAGCAAATTGCTGCGCGACTGAAAAACAGATTACAAAAAAACTACACTCTCACTTTTAATAAAGAAGCATCGTACTTTAAAGAGGAAGATAAGTTAGATGCTATTTCTGGCGCTACCGATTCGTGGGGAAAAAACTTTGCACAGGGCGATCAATATAAAAATGTAAAGACTAAACGGCTAACTCAGAAACAGGAATTCTATGGTAAAAAGTTTTTGGTCAAGGACAATTTATTAGCATTTGATTGGAAAATGGGATCAGAAACCAAAGTAATAGGGAACTATACCTGTTTTAAGGCAACGGCTACTGTTCCTACAAACGAGCTAACATGGTACGATTTTTCTTGGAGTAGACAGGATAATTCCAATATTGAAAATTCTAATTCTTCTGATACAGAACACGACGATGTTGATATGACAGAAATACAAGCATGGTATGCTCCTAGTATTCCAGTAAGTCATGGACCTTCTGAGTATTGGGGTTTACCAGGCCTCATATTAGAAATTAGTGCAGGAAATACTACGATTTTGTGTTCCAAGATTATCATGAATCCAGAGGATAAAACAGAAATCGAAGCACCAGCCAAAGGTACTATAATTACCAAGTCTGAATACCAAGCCACCATTGTTAAAAAAATGAAAGAATTCCGGAATAACAGAATGGGCAGACGGCGCGGTTAATTTATTAACATAAGTTTAACTTATGGTTATTTAACTTTTTGGGTTCTGCATAGTCTTACTGTTGATTTAACACCATACTAATTATAATAAATACAACTTATTTTTAAGAAAGACTTAAAGTCATAAGATCATATTTGTTATATCACATTAATCAATTTATATGAAGACATCATTTTTAAAATTTACGCTTACTCTAGTCGTAGTTTGTTTCTCAGCGATTTCATTTGCTCAGGAATTTCAAGGAAAAGCTTATTACCAATCTAAAACTACAATGGATTTAGGTGAATGGGGAGGGCGCGAAATGAGTCCGGAACAAAGAAAACGGATAGAAGACCGTATGAAATCTTTTTTAGAAAAAGAATACGTTCTTACGTTTAATAAAACGGAATCCATATACAAAGAAGAGGAAAAATTAGAAGCTCCAGGTGCTGGAGGTAGAGGATGGGGAGGATTTGGCAGCATGGATGGCGGTGGTCCACAATATAAAAATGTACAGACTAAACAATTACTTCAGAATCAAGAATTTTTTGGTAAGCAATTCTTAATTAAAGATGATCTTAAAAATCTGGAATGGAAAATGGGTACTGAAACTAAACAAATTGGTCAGTACACTTGCTTTAAAGCAACAGCAACAAAACCACTGGATAAAACGGATTTCATGAATATGCGAAGACGTGGTGGAGATGATGATAAAAAAGAAGAAAGAAAAAAGGATAGTTCTGACGCAAATACGTCTAAAGTAGATGGCACAGAATCTGACAACCCAATGGATCAGGTGGAAATACCTGAAAGCATCGAGGTTGTAGCATGGTACACACCACAAATACCAGTTAATCAAGGTCCAGATGACTATTGGGGGTTGCCAGGCTTGATCTTAGAAGTTAAAGCAGATCGTACAATAATTCTTTGTACTAAGATTGTTTTAAACCCAGAAGTAAAAGACTCCATCGACAAACCAGAAAAAGGCGAAGAAGTTACTCAAGCAGAATATACCGCAATCATTACAAAAAAGATGGAAGAAATGCGCGAGATGTATGGTGGTAGAAACCGAGGCGGTAGAAGAAACTAAAATACAGACAACCAATTATAGAGAAATGACATTGTAGTAAGTCATTTCACTAACCAATCAAATTCAAACAAAATTTCAATGAAACATTTATTAGCACTACTATGTTTAGTAGTAACAGTTCATTCTTTTGCTCAAATTAAAATGCAAGGGGTAGTTAAGGATAGTATCGGTACACCTTTAGAATTAGCAAATGTAATTGCTATAAATAAGGAGTCTAACACTTTAGAGTCTTATGCCATTACGAACGATAAAGGACGATATGTTTTATCCTTAGGTAAAAATGGAACGTATAATGTACAAGTTAGTTATATAGGGTTAAAAACTTTTGATGCTGTTGTAACGACTAATGAAGAAAATATTGAAAGAGATTTTACGCTTCAGGAAGATAATATGCTCGATGCCGTTGAATTAACTTATGAAATGCCAGTAACCATTAAAGGAGATACCTTAATCTATAATGCAGATTCTTTTAAAAACGGTAGTGAGCGTAAGTTAGAGGACGTACTTAAAAAGCTACCCGGAGTAGAAATTAATGCAGATGGGCAAATTGAAGTAGAAGGAAAAGTTGTAAATAAATTGATGGTTAACGGTAAGGATTTCTTCGACGGCGATACCAAACTGGCAACTAAAAACATTCCATCTAACGCTGTAGATAAAGTACAGGTATTACGTAATTATGCCGAAGTAGGCCAATTAAGTGGTGTTCAAAATAATCAAGATAATGTGGCCATAAATATTAAGCTAAAAGAAGGAAAAGAAAACTTTTGGTTTGGTAACGTTACAGCAGGTGGAGGTGTAGCACCCTCTCCTAACGACGAGTTATATTTAATACAACCAAAGCTATTTTATTATAGTCCTAAATACAGTGTAAACGTTATAGGAGACCTTAACAACACGGGTGAAGTGGCCCTTACAGGTCGAGACCTGAGAAATTTTGGCGGTGGATTTAGACCACCAAGTAACAGTAGTGGAACCAGTATTAATCTTGGAGATAATGGACTTAGTGGCTTAACTAATCTTGGTAATGCACAAGAAATCGAATCCAAACTTGGAGCCCTTAATTTTAGCTATGCCCCAAGAGAAGACTTAGATCTAAGTGGGTTTGTAATTTATAATAGTAATAGGTTAAAAACTAGACAAGAAAGCTTTGTGCAATATACAGATGCAGATCTAGGAATTCCGGATGAAGCCACGGTAGAGACAGGGAGAGAAGCAACCAACCAAGGCTTGGCAAAACTAAGTGCGGTGTATAAACCTAATGTAAACAACCAATTGAATTATGACATATTAGGAAGAATATCTGATGATGAAGAAAGTCAGAATTTATTCTCGTCTGTAGTTGGTAATACCAATCAGTTAGATACAGCTAAACCTTATAGTATTAATCAAAATGTAAACTATTACTACACCTTAAATGCAACTAATATCTTTGCGTTTGAAGCTCAGCACTTAATTAAAGATGAAGATCCGTTTTACAACGCACTGTTGCCTAACGATCCTACAAACAATAATGATGCAGACAGAGATGCTTTTGATAATTCAGCCTTAGATTTAGGATTAGACAGAGATCAGTTTGGCTATAACCTTAACCAGGAAAGACGTATTAAGTCCAATCAGTTAGATGCCAAATTAGACTATTATAATATTTTAAACTCTAAAAGCAACATCAACTTTACTTTAGGTACAATACTTAGTCGTCAGGACTTTAATTCTAACATATTTCAGTTTTTAGATGACGGGTCATTTTTTGATCCAACACCAACAGCTACTGATCTCGATGGAAATACACTATCTGGTAATAATGACACCGAGTATAATTTTAGTGATATCTATCTTGGAGTACATTACAGGTTCATTACTGGTAAATTTACATTTACACCAGGATTTTCGGTACACGCCTACGGCAATAAAAACACCCAATTTGGGACCACCTACGAGGATAATTTCTTTAGAGTTTTACCGGATTTTGAGACGCGTATTCAATTTAAGAAGAGTGAAAGTTTACGATTTAGATATAACATGCGTAACTCCTTTACCGATGTCACCAATTTAGCAGAAGGACTAGTACTTAATAATTACAACAGTTTGCAATATGGTGAGTCTGAATTACAGAATGCACTATCACATAATTTAAGTTTGTTTTATTCTAGTTTTAATCTCTTTAATTACACGAATGTTTTTGCAGGAATTAACTATAGTAGCAATATCGATCAAATAAGATCATTAACAAATTTTGATAATGTAATTAGAACCAGTACGTTTTTTAACTCACAATTTGCAGATGAGAGTTTAACTGCTTTTGGGCGTTACCAGCGTACATTTGGTAAAATTAGAGCTGGTTTAAATACCAACTTTAGTTACAGTAAGAATAATCAGTTTGTACAAGGAAGACAGTCGGTAAATGAAAGTTTTACACAGCGATATACACCTGAAGTGAGAACTAATTTTAGAGAAGCACCAAATGTAAGCTTAAGGTATGTGTACTCGGTTACTAATAACGAGCAAGGCACTAATTCTACGCGCTTTGTAACCAATACACCATCAATAGATTTTGATGCATATATCTGGGATGCTCTAACGTTTAGAACAGATTATTCATACACAAGACAGAGTAGTGATGTAAATCCAACCCAATCCTTCCAAACATGGAACGCAAGCTTGGCTTACAGAAAAGATAAAGATGCAAAATGGGAATACGAATTAAAGGCCACTAACCTATTAGATATAGACTCCAGAGTAAGTAATGGCTCAAGTAACATATCTGTGTTTAGTTCAGAAACGTTTATACAGCCGCGTTTTGTAACACTGAGAGTTATTTATACTTTATAATAAAAAAAGCCTTCTCAATTGAGAAGGCTTTTTTTATTTGTGTTTTATAATCTTAGATTTTAAATGCAGATTTAACCTGGTCCACAAAATCTAATTTTTCCCAGGTAAAAAGTTCAACCTCCATGGTAATAGGATCACCATTTGGTTGCTCAAAGGTTTTGGTCACCGTTTCACAGTCTCTGCCCATGTGGCCATAAGCAGCAGTTTCGCTATACATTGGTTGTCTTAATTTTAAACGGCGCTCTATAGCTGCTGGTCTCATGTCAAAGATTTCAGAAACTTTTGCTGCAATTTCACCATCGGTTAAATTAAACGGACAAGTGCCGTAAGTGTCTATAAAGATTCCCATTGGCTCTACCACACCTATTGCATAAGAAACCTGCACTAATACTTCTTCACAAAGCCCTGCCGCAACTAGATTTTTTGCAATGTGTCGTGTGGCATATGCTGCACTACGATCTACTTTACTAGGATCTTTACCGGAAAAAGCGCCACCGCCATGAGCTCCTTTTCCACCATACGTATCAACGATAATTTTTCGACCAGTTAAACCAGTGTCGCCATGAGGCCCACCAATAACAAATTTTCCGGTAGGATTAATATGATATTTGATGTCATCATTAAATAATGGTTTAATATGATCTGCGACCTTAGCGATTACTCTGGGTATTAAAATTTCGGTGATGTCTTTTCTGATATTTGCAAGCATAGCATCCTCCGTATCAAAATCGTCATGTTGCGTAGATACTACGATTGCATCTATACGTTGAGGTGTATTATCATCACCATACTCAATAGTAACCTGGCTTTTAGAGTCGGGTCTTAAATACGTAATGTCTTTGTTTTCTCTTCTTAAAGCTGCCAATTCTTTAAGGATGAGGTGAGAGATATCTAAAGCCAATGGCATATAGTTGTCGGTTTCATTGGTTGCATAACCAAACATCATCCCCTGATCTCCTGCGCCTTGTTCTTCCTTTGAGGCTCTATCTACACCGCGATTTATATCTTCAGACTGCTCATGGATAGCAGAAAAGACACCGCAAGAATTACCATCGAACATGTAGGCGCTTTTAGTGTATCCGATTTTGTTAATCGTGTCTCTTGCAATTTTTTGTACATCGAGATAGGTGTTAGATTTTACCTCGCCGGCCAAAACTACCTGTCCCGTGGTTACCAGGGTTTCGCAGGCTACTTTAGACTCCGGATCAAAGGCTAAAAAATTATCTATTAGGGCATCACTTATTTGGTCTGCTACTTTATCTGGATGTCCTTCAGAAACACTCTCTGAAGTAAATAAATATGACATAAACTTATGTTTTTAAGTTGTTCAAATTAATAAAAAAA
>JABDKL010000053.1 GCA_013002225.1 Winogradskyella sp. | reverse complement strand
TCAGTACATCCGTATATTGCCGCAATACACGTTCCATTATCAACGTTAGCAGTTGAGTCATAGTTTATCGCACTAGTATCAGTACATCCGTATACTACAGGTATACAACTAAAGTCTTCTGTATTAGCATTTGGGTTAAAGTTAAATGCTGTTGGGTCAGTACAACCATAAACTACAGGAATACATGAACCATTATCTGTGTTAGCAAGTGGGTTGTAGTTAAATGATGTAGAATCAGTACAACCATAGATAAATGGTATACAACTTCCATCATCAGTATTAGCTAATGGGTTGTAATTTTTGGATGTAGGGTTAGTACATCCATAAATAATAGGCACACACGAGCTATCATCCGTATTTGCTAATGGGTTGTAGTTAAATGAAGTTGAGTCTGTACAGCCATAAATTCTAGCAATACATGAACCATCGTTTACATTTGCTAATGGATTGAAGTTAATTGATTGTGGGTTCATACAACCAAACACCTTAGCAATACAACTTCCGTTGTCGGTATTAGCAAGTGGATTAAAGTTTAGTGACGTAGAGTCCATACAACCATATACACGAGCAATACACGAGCCATCATCTACATTAGCAGTTGAATCATAGTTAAATGAAGTTGGGTCAGTACATCCATATACTTTTGGAATACAGTTGTTAGAAGGAGTATTTGCTAATGGATCGAAATTAAATGAAGTTGAGTCCATACATCCAATAATAACTGGGATACAAGCACCTGCCGTGTTAGCGGTTGAGTCGTAGTTGAATGAAGTCGAATCCATACAGCCTACAATGATTGGAATACAAGGTCCAGCTACGTTTGCAGTTGAATCATAGTTAAATGATAATGGATTCATACAACCTATAACAATTGGAATACAACTACCATCATCGGTATTTGCTAATGAATCGTAATTAAGAGATGTTGAATCAGTACACCCATATACTCTAGCGATACAAACATCACCAAATGTTGGTTGTGATGTTGTTGTTTGAATTATTGGGAATTGTAGTGTAGTAGCTCCCCAATATGGCACATCTACAATCGTATCACCTTCAGGACCATATAATGTGTATGCTACTTGAGCAATTGAGTTTTGAGATTGAGGAGTAGTAAATAAATATAATTCAATGGGTTCATAGATGTTTAAAGGTACATCAAATTGTAAATCAGCACCATCATCAGGCCCCATTTGATATTGTGGTGATAACCAATCACCTTGTTTAATACCTAACCAGGTACCACCCCACCCATTAGAGGCACCATCGTAAATTTTTAATGTGTAATTACCAGTCATTACTTCACTGGTATTAGCATTAGGGTTATAATTAAATGAAGCAGTATCTGTACATCCTACTATTCTTTGAACTCCACAAGAACCATCATCTACTGTAGCATTTGGGTTATAAGTTAGTGAGAATGGATCTGTACAACCTGCGATATTGCTTGAGCCACTAGAGCAAGCACTACCAGTACTAAATTGGGGTGATGTAAATTGGTATCCGAAGTTACCACTTGGAATTGTATCTGATAGTGCCCATAAGACATTACCATTACAATCGTATACTTTTATGTCACCATCTACTTGACCACCATATAATGTACCATTTAGACCATCACCATAACTATCGTTAATTACGATGTCTACTAAAACATTTGTATCAACACAAATGAAATGTGAAATAGGTACACCTTGGGGTTGACCACTATAAGTTCCTTGAGTTGTAGTGTAAACTGCACCATTATCATCATATAAAATCCAACTTGATTCACCACCATATGTGTCTGGGGTAAATTGAACATCTATATAGGTTTGACCAGGACCACAAACTACACCTACTCCTTGACATAAACCATCACTTACTGTAGCCCAAGGATTAAATTCGTTAGAGGTAGTATCAGTACACCCTACAATATCAGCACAATCTAAACATTTTTCCCAACAGTTAGTATCTAATACTACTGCTTCAGCATCTACAATTAAATTTCTATTAGTAAACCCATATGCGTCTAATAAAAAACATTGTGCATATGGGTTACCACCACCTACTAGATTTGGGGGTAATTCTTGATCAGCCCAGTTATCAACTGAATATTTCCACAACCAGCCTGGGTTGTTTAGAATATCAATAGTACCTGTCCAAATATTATCCCCATCAGGATCAGATAAAGAATCCCAAATACCGCTCCAGTTATTAAATTGACCACTGACGTATACTTGGGAAAATGTATCTGGGTAACTATTCATATCTACTGCAAAGGAAACAGGATATGTACATTGACCATTACTTAAATTAGCATTTGGGTTGTAACTTGTTGAAGTTGAATCCATACAACCCGCAATTGGAGGTGGTTGTGAGAGCAGATTTATTGTTGTTTCTGAGCTATAATTTGGATAGGCCCCCTGAAAGGTACCAAATGTAGTTAGTGGAGGGTTATAGAATAAGCCTTGTGTGGCATTCCTCATCTCAATATAAGCTGGAGATGAAGTACCTGGACCATACCACCCACCATATTCACTTCTTAACTTAATTTCAATATCACCTGTATCAGCATTAACAACAGCATAGCGATATCTAGCTAAATTGTTATAACCATCTCCATATTCCTCATAATATAAAGTATCGTTATCTTGAGTAATTAAAATAGATTGGTCGTTAAAGGAGTAATCTCCAAACTCCATTTTAATTTCAAACCAACTAGAATTTTGAGCAAAACCAAAAAACGGAATTACAGATAACAAAAATAATAGTAGACCTTTTTTCATAATACTTGTTTTATAGTAATAAATATAAGAAAGGAGCGTTTAATACGCTCCCATCATTATAAAGTTCCCTAAAAATTTGGGATTAGTTTTAATCTTATTCGCCTTTAGCAGCATCCACTACATCTTTAGCTTCTTCTACTACATCTTTAATAGCTTCTTTTATATCACCTAATTCCTCTTTTACAGCTTCAACACGATCTTGAACTTCTTCAATTACATCTTCTACTGCTTCCTTTACGTCTTCTACTTTTTCTTTTACATCTGCAACTGTGTCTTCAATCTCATCAGGAATATAATCACCATCTCTATCGTTGATTTTTCCTTGAGAATAAAAGTAGTAATATACTCCTGCTCCTATTAACACAATTAAACAAATTACTCCAAATGTTGCCATAATAAACTTATTTATATTTAATTATACATATGCATAAAATCCTTACCCATCGCAAGATATGCAATCTACTGTACGAGATCCCAGATCTCCTTTAATTACTGAGTCGGTTCTTAAGTAATAAAGTGTTTTTATTCCTAATTTCCAAGCCTCCATATGAACTTGATTAATCCATTTAGGTGAATCAGTGGGTGCAAACGAAAGATTAAGTGATTGGGTTTGATCAATATACTTTTGTCTTACAGCTGATTGTTGTACTAGTCCTAGTTGATTAATCTCTGGGAAGGTTAAGAATATTTCTTTTTCGTCTTCACTTAACACATTATGGGGTAAGTTTTGGACTGAACCATTATCCACTAAAATTTGGTCCCATATCTTATCTGTGTTATGTCCCTTTTCAGTTAATAATTTTTCTAACTCAGGGTTTTTTACAATAAAAGTACCTTTAGCACCATTAAACGTATAAATGTTTGCTGGTTGAGGTTCAATACCTGCTGAACATGAATTAATACGTGAATTAGATACTGTAGGAGCAATAGCTAATAGGTGAGTATTTCTCATACCTGTACCTTTACACCAAACTGGCTCACCATATACTTCAGCTAAATCACGGGAAGCTTTTTCTGCTTTTTTCTGGATGTCGCTAAAAATAGTGTGTGTCCAGGCTGTTGAAGCAATTGAATTAAATGGTAAACCTTTTTGTTGTAAAAAAGTATGCCAACCCATTACACCTAAACCTAATGCACGACCTTTTTTAGCATGTCTGTGAGTGCGGATCATTGATTCCTTACCATTGGTTTTTTGGATAAATTCTTCCATCACACCGTCTAAGAACCAAATTGAAGTTTCTACAACATCTGTATCTTTCCATTCATCATACTTAGCTAAGTTTAATGAAGACAAACAACAAATAAAACTGTGTTCCTCATCTGTATGAAGTGTAATCTCTGTACAAATGTTAGTCATACTTACATCAAGATTATTCATCATGTAAGCTAAAGGATTTGCTTTATTAACATTATCCTTAAACATAATATACGGTTCTCCAGTTTCTACACGCGACTTAAGAATCTCAAGCCATAACTTCATTGCCTCAGGATCTCTATCATTTAAACGACGCATAAATGCATCATCAACAACAGCACATTGGTGTAGGTTTAGACATTGTCTGTTTGGATCACCTTTAGGTCTACGAATTTGTAAAAATTCTTCAACGTCTAAATGATTAATATTTAAGTTTACAGAAGCTGCTCCACGTCTTACTGAACCTTGATTAGTTGCAATAATTGTGGAATCGTAAATTTTAGCCCAAGGTACTACTCCTTCAGATTTTCCGTTTCCTCTAATATTAGTTCCTCTTGGTCTAATTCTGCTAAGAGATATTCCCACGCCTCCTCCGTAACTAGTAAGGCGCATAAGCTCTGCGTTAGTGAGACCAATACCACGTACCGAATCCGGAGTATCAATACCAAAACAGCTAATAGGCAAACCCCTGTCAGTACCAGTATTACTGAGAACAGGAGAGGCGAGACCAATCCATCCATTCCAAATATATTTAAAAAATTTGTTAGCTAATTCCGGCTTTCCTAATCTATCAGCTACTGCATTAGCTACACGTCTATACGCTTTACGGGGAGTTTCCCCTGGTAGTAAGTAACCCTTACTAATTGTTGACAAAGCTACTTCATCAAAAAACTCAGGGTAATCTTTACCACGTACCCATTGGGTTGTATCTGCTACTAAATTGTTATCCATAATTAAAAAATACTTTCATCCCACTCCATGTGGCCTTTTGAATAATTTGTAACTCTATTTGCAAAGAAGTCTGTGTGTTGTTTACCAGCTGAGAGGTGGTCAAACCATTTCATTCTTCCCACAGCATTCATATCTACGTTACCTACAATTGGTTTATAACCTAAATCACCTAATTTAGTATTTACTCTATTTTTAATAAAGTGAATTAGATCATTTTTATTACATCCTTCTAAGTCACCAAGTTCGTAAACTTTTTCAATAAAATCAAGTTCAAGTTTAAGAGATAGTAAAGCTGCTTCATTAATTGCTGCTTCTAGCTCAGGGGTTTTTAACTCTGGGTTTTCTTCTATTAGGGTTCTAAATAACCAACACCCAGCTTCCGAGTGCATTGATTCATCTCTAATAGACCATTCAACGATTTGACCCACACCTTTAAGTTTATTACGCATTTTAAATGATAACAAAACAGCAAAAGAGCTAAATAAATTAACACCTTCAGTAAATGCTGAGAAGATGGCTAATGATTTGGCTCTTTCATGCCAATCAACCTCACCATTAAATGAATCTCTTACATTCATTAGATTTTCGATTTTAGCCATTGTTGTTTCATCCTCTAAGAATTCACTAAAATCATCTAGACCTAATTCTTCGTTTAACAAAGAATAAGCTTCAGCATGAATTGTTTCAAAAGCACCAAAAGTAGTTGCCATCATAATAACCTCGGGTTTGCGGAACCACTTGGTAACTAAACCTGACCAATAATCGTTTACTACTGTTTCTGTTTGAGCAAATCCTTTAAGAATTGAGCCAATAATGTTTTTTTCTGTTTCAGTTAGGTTTTGTTTCCAGTCGTTAATGTCTGACATCATTGGGACTTCTGTGTGAAGCCAGTGTGCTTGTTGTTGTTTTAACCAATAATCAGCTGCTTCCTGATATTCAAATGGTTTGTAGACAATACGTTCCTGCAAAAGAGATTTTTTCTTTGCCATTGTAATAATTTAATTTAAAATGTTATGAGTTTAGTTCGAAAAACTTATTTGCCAGCATCTTTTTATCGAACTGATCGACTTCATCGTAACTGTTTGCTCTTTTAGGAGTTAATTCTAATTCTTCATCTTCAGGATCATAGTCATGAACTTCAAAATGGCCTGTAGATGTGTCAGCTTGTACACCAAATGTTAACCCATCCATACCATATCTATTTTTCATAATGTGAAATCTTCCTGTTCCGTTTACTTTATCTTTTGCTTTTCTTGAAAGGGACATACAAAAATCAGTAATCATAATTTTATCATACGAACCTGCTGCTTTATCCCCTTCAATTACATCATCCTTAGCACCAGCTCTATTTACTTGGGAAACCGACCAAATTGGTATGTTAAGCTCACGAGCCAGTCCTTTAGTGCTTGTATAAATATCGTCAATTTCTCCCTTACGATCTGATGTTTTTTTTCTTGTGCCTAAAAGGTCAACATAATCAATAATTACTAAATCAGGTTTAACTCCTAAATCATCTACTTTTTTAAGATGAGATTCAATAGTTGATATTGTTGCGCGACCTGTTGGAAATTCTTTAATAATTAATTCACCTGGTAATTGTGGGATTATTTCCTCTACTTTATTACGGGATTTTAAGATTTTATCTACTGGAATTTTAGTAAAAAAGGCGTCATATCTTCTTCCTACATAATCCTCTCCTAATTCAAGGGTATAGTGAACAACATTAAATCCTAACCTTACAGCATAACCTCCAAGAGCTACAAGCGACCATGATTTCCCACCACCAGGGTTACCAAATATTAAACCAAAATCCCCATTACCAAGACCTCCTTGGGTTAAATCATTGACACGTTCCCAGGGAGTAGGAACTACTTTTCTTGAATCTTCTCTAAATCGGGATTCAATATCTTTATTATACTCATGTCCTACATTTTTTTCCTGACCAGCCTTCATTGCTGACTCAATCATTAATTTAATAGAATCATAATCTCCAGCTTTAAGTAAGTCTACACTATTAAGTAGGGCTTTTTTCAGTTGTTGATTTTTACAAAATGTAGAAAATTCTTCTTGTACATATTTTAAATCTTCATCTGATGCTTGGTAAGCTTCTCTTAATTGTTCTTTAACTGCTATTTGAAGTACCTCGTTTTCAACTTTTTTTAATTCTACCTTAATGATATCCATTGAAGGTGTTGTATGGTACTTATCATAATATTTAAGAATTTCTTTAATAATCCACTTATGTGCCTGATTATCCCAATATTCTTCACTAATGATATCATGAATATTAGTAAGAAAATCCTTATGTGTTAATAATGATGATATTACTTTAATTTGAAAAGCAGGACCATATTGTTGTAAACTTATTAATGTCATGTAACTTATTTATTATAACTGTTTAAGGGTTCAAAAATATCTTTTACCCAAAATTCTACATTCCTAATCATCCCACCAAGCTTATCCTCATTGTAAAATGCTACGAACTGTTCTGGAAGATACATCAAATTATCTGAATCTACAACTGTATTTAAATAAGTTTTATCATTTTCGTCTAACATAGGATTTGATAAATCCATGATTTTATAATTTTTTTCTAATGAATCAATGTTTTGGATTACACGAGCGTAAATTACATGCTCTTTAAACTTAGATTCACACAAATTGTAAACATCATCTAATGTTAGATCTCTTTCTTGTAACTCAGGAAATAGTTTTTGTAGTTTTTTCTCACCTAACCCTTTTACCCCTTTAACTTTATCGGAATTATCTCCCATTAAAGTTTTATAAATAATAAAATTTTGGGGAGACATATTAAACTTTTGTCTAACAGTATTTTCATCATAAAATTCTTTTTCCATTGGTCTATAAACGATAACATTCTCATTTATTAACTGGAGGAAATCTTTATCAGAAGAAACGATAAATACTTTGTCTTCTTTTTGTTTAGGTAAAACAGAACTTAAATGAGCAATAATATCATCTGCCTCAACTTTATCAAGTGTAACTGTTTTTACTGGGAGGGTTTTAAGATATTGGATTACTCTTACCATTTGGTCTACTTTAGCATCATCTTCGTCATCATGACTTTCAAACACTTCCCAATTAGTAATACGTTGTAAATTTCTCCCAGATTTGTATTCGGGGAGCAGGTTCTTTCTATTATTAGATGAACCTGCCCCATCGAATACTACGTAGACACTGGTAGGTTGGATTTGACGTATTAACGCGCCCAGTGATCTAAAGAATCCACCTAAACCCCCAACATGCACCCCATCAGGGTTTACAGCATTAAGTATTGCAAAGTTTCTAAAAAATAGATTAAGACCGTCTATAATTAATACTCTGTCAGTTTGAGCAGTCTCTGGGCCTTGCTCTTCAAGATTATTGAGGAGCTTAAGTAATTCTTTTTTATCCATGTTTATTGTGGTTCTTTAGTATGAGCTGTAATGTCCTCGTATGCTTGGTCTTCTTCAGCAATAATAAAATCGCCACCACCTAAAATCGCTTTCCAAGCTGATGCTTGGTCTTCTTTATAGGATTTAAGAGATTTATCATCATCTAAAATAAAACCATGGGGAGTCATTACAATTTTACCTCTAGTTGTAACACCATTAATATGATTTTTATCAATCTGGATGTTTACACGTTTAGCAAATTCTACCTGTTTACCATCCTTAATTGCTTTAATTTTAGATGTGCCTGCAGACATAACATTACCAAATGTGACTACAAATGTTGAATCAAACCACATTGCATATCCTCCTTTATTCATCAACTTAGGTTGACCCATTGGAGATTCCGGTTTTAACGTCCATACCTTATTAATACACACAAGGGTATTAGTATATGGGCTACTTTCCTTACGAGACAATACAATACGTTGATTTACACTATTACCAAACTGAGTTGACATAGCACCAGCATTCCATTCGTTATTGTTCTTGTTTGACTTGATAGACATTTCACAAGGAACAGAACCAATTGAATCCCATAAGAAAAGCAAATCATAAGGTAAATTACCTTTTTTCTGCTCATCAATAAGATCTAAAATAAAACCAGCTACGTCTTCAATTGAATTAATAGTTTCACGATCCGTATAGATAAATTGACCATTATAATCTAGGATTTCTCCTGTTTCTTCATCTACAACCTCATTAACTTCAAGACCCATTTGAATAGCATGCTCCCAGTTCCATTTCATCTCAGTGATAATGAATACTGGTAGAATGCCTCGCTTCTGGGCTGATACAGCTGCCTCTAAAAGTGCAGTGGTTTTACCTGTATCAGAATGCCCACGAAGCAATACAATATGGCCTTGAGGAATACCTGGTACCGAAGTAACTTCTTGGTAAGCATCCGAAAGTGGGATCCAGGTTTGCTCTTTAAATTTAGCTTTTGATGTAAGCCCCTTCTTATTCTTAAAGCTATCTAGGTTAAAGTTCGCTTTAATTTCAGAGGAGACTGCCTCCGATAGAGACTTTGATTTTTTTCCTCTTGGCATAGTCCTTTAATTAAAATGGTAGATCATCACTGTCACTACTAAACAAATCATCGAATTGCTCAGTTTTAGACTTTTTTACCTGTTTTGTACTAAGTGAATAGTTTGATTGAGCTGGTTGCTTAACATCTGAATCAAAACCTACAGATGGTTCTTTAATGATATCACCTTCATTCTCAGTATCTTCAGGAGACAACCATTCTTGGAGGTTTTGTTTCATATCATCGTAAGACAATGGTTTAAATACTTTTTTCGGATCTGGTTGATCTTCTAATAGTTTTTCTACCAATGCTTCATCATCTGAAAGTGAAGATACTTTCATTGAGGGAGCAGCTGTTGTACGGTTGTAAGGAGTACCAGTTGATTCAGGACCTACTGTGTTCAACTTAATATCACGACCATTTAAGATATCAGTAAAATCACCTACTTCCTCATCAGCAGCCATTTGCAAAAATGATTCATAAATTTCCTTACCGAACTGCCACAATTTAACACCTTCGCTTTCTTCACCACGTACTATTACAGGAGCAAAAATACGAGTTTTAGCATCCAATTTTTTAGCCAAACGCCAATTATCTTTGTCATTTGTTTGACGAAGTTGCTTAGCAAATTCTTTAATTGGATCTTTTTCACCCCAATTCATAGGAGATGCCATTACTTTCTTACTACCAATACCGTAGTAGAATTGCATTTCTGTAAATGGGGTTGATTTGTTGTACTTAAAAGGTACAATACGAACTGTTTGTTTACCAACAGATGGTTTCCAGAATAATTGTTTACCCCCGCCTGAGTTCTGGTTGTTTGCGGAATTTTGCATCTGATTAAGACGCTCTTTGATTACGTTCAAATCCATGATTATAACTAATTTTTATTTGTAACTAAATGTAAGAACCTTTTTGTGGGATTCCAAATTAAAGGTCAATGATTTTGTAAATCTTTGTATTTAACTGCTTTAATTCGTTATGTTGGGTAAGTAAAATACAGTTTCTATAGTGTTGCCAATCTACTCTAAAGCGAGTATCAACTACACCACCATTTAGCTTTTTAATCAATTCATTTAAAGCATTAATAGTGTATAGAGTATTAGTATCTTTCTTTCTATGTACTAGGATTGTATTTTCTGGGATATCATTTACATTGCCCTGATCGACATTGTAAGTGACAACATATTCGTTATTGCTTTTTACATGCAATACGAACATCTTGTTATACATGATGTTGTACCTCGAAGATAAATCCTCGATTAGCCCATCTAGTTCTTCTAAAGGGGTAAAAGTACAAAATAACTTATTATTCAAATCTATAAAGTTTTCGGGTTGTTCAAAATCGTATTGTCCCGAATACATATGCTCAGTATTACTCAAAGTCGTAGCTAGCTCCATAACTCATTTTTGTGTTTAATTTAAAACCTTTTATTAATTTTTGTATTTCTTTTATTAGTTGTTTTTCTTCCTTAGCAACATCAAATAAAAATGCGTCGTAAGTATACAATACTAACTTTGTTTTCTTACCACGCAGTAATTTCAATATTTCCCATAATATAAGCACATTGGTTGAGGTCTCCAAGTTTTGTAGTACATAGTTAAACAACTTTTGCGGCTTCATATCTTGGGTATCCTCTTTCCTAAGTATATATCCCGATTGAGGCATCTTAATATACCCTTGGGTTTGAAACTTTTCCCACAAATCATCAGTATATATCTTTACGCGTTGAAAAAATTCCAGGTTCTCATATTGTTTGAAAACACCCCCGTATAATTGCTTAAATGTTAGCTCTTTAGCTTTTTTGTAATCAACATTATACATGCTTGCAAAAGCCTTATGTATATCATCATCACCGAAATCAAAACCCACAAGCTTCCCACTAAGAGTAGGATGATAGGCGCTAATATCAAGTTCCACAAAGACATCATTACGAGGAATAAAACTTTTCCTGCAACCGTTTTCTTTGTTGAGAGCCGCGTAGTTGATACCACCAAACTTGTTGGAAGGGCGAGTAGTAAGGGTTTTAAGATTGTAAGAAGTAAATACAAACTCGTCCTCCGGATCCCTCTCGAAATGTTTTTTAAACTCATCTTTATCTATTTTTATTCCATTTGCCTCAATTGCGGAAAACACAATTGAAGATTTTTTATTAAACCATTGGCAATAATCATCGTTACAATCTAAGTTAAACGGTTTTAGATCTCTAAAAATCGTCTCACAATACTCATAATGCTTTACAACCGGAATTAATCTGTTTATGTCCTTTTGTTTTCTATGTCGTTGGTAAAAGAAACTATAAACGTGTGGTTGTTCTGGTATATATGTATTAAATGTGGGATTAATGTCAAAGAGAGCTTTTAATGGTAAATATTGTAATGTCGCCTTCTTATCCCTAACATATATCTTCTCTATTCCCTTTAGTGTTTGTATTACCGCGTCGTAATTCAATGATAATGCCTCACTATGGTCAACGCATAGCATATAGCCCTTACTTGCGTTAACGGGGCGTACATACAATAAAGAAACGCTATCGAGGATGGGATGTGTGTTGAAATTATGAGGGATTACCTCCAAAAACACTTCTTTAAAACCTCGAGCACTAAATTGTTCTAACTGCTCTTTTTCTTCTATTAACCAAAACATTATTTAAATATACAAAACCTTTTTTTAATCATCACGCTTTATAGAATTGACTATAATCTTTAAAATATTGTAACAACCCAGTTATCTTTAATTTACGTTCAGTTGTTGTTACTATACTTTGATTAATGTTACTAACTTGTTGAGGAGAAGACCCGCTAAGTGTCCATTCAATTTTAAATACTTTATAAGAGGCAAAATCCCAACTATCATCTCGTTTAATTAAACTATCGTATTGTGGTTTATTTACCTCAATATAAATATTTTGATTTACTCGTTTAGCAAAGTACCTATAGAATGATCCAGATTTATAATCTTTTTCTGTGGGTTGAGGGTAAGTATAAGTTGGGATTTTTTTAGAAGATTCATTTACATCTATTCCTTTTAAAGAATTATAAACATCAATATCACCCCCTACATTAATAGTTAGAGTATTTTCTTTTTTAATTTGTTCTTTAGTTATAGGGAGTAACTCAACATATCCCGTAGAAGTAGGACCTACACCAGTATAATATTCTCCTGAAGAAGTTGTCCAGTAAGAACCAATATACTCTTGGCTAGTAGTAATTGTAATAAACTCACCACCATTAGTGTATAAATTAGTTTTTATTTGAGAATTTGGATAATACATTACTATTTAAGACTATCGATTAAATTTTGTGGGACTTCAAGAACACCTTCTCCATCTACTGATTGTACTGTAAGTGATTCTAGAGAAGTTTCCCAACCTCTATCATTTATAGAATGTCTTAAACCTTTAACAATAAAAGATAAATTATCAGGATATGAAGGGGGTAGGATTTCAGTTGTTATATAAAATTTTTCATATATTTTAAATCCAGAAAAACCTTGCATCTTTAAATTCATACTAAATGGAATAAAACCTTGTATACTAGGAACATTAAAATCTTTATTATAATAAGTACCAAAATATTTAGCTAATTCAGCATTCAAAGATGTAGATGATGTAACAGCATCTGATGTAGGTTCTTTAGCTGTTCTATAGAAATCGTAAATAACATTTCCTTTTTTCTTTAAAGAGATAATATTATCTTTAAATATTTCAAATGGTGATTTTTTAGCTTCTGCATCATTTTTAATAATAGCTTTACTTAATTTACTAGGAGTAACAACATCTTCTAAACCTTTATTCCATTTACTAAAAGCTGTTGCATTAGTAATGTCAGAAGTAGAACGTGATTGAGCACCAATTGAAATCATTGTAGCAAATGAGTTTGATAAAGTAGCACTAATACCTACATCACTAATAAATGAACCATTTTGCTTATTCTTATCGTACCCATAAACATTTAATAATGTTCTTCTTTCGGGAGGAACACTTGTACCTACTATTTTTGGGTCTAAAGGAACATCATCTGTAATTTTAATTGTGTTTTCATCATGGCTATAGATTACAGAAAATTTATTTACACTTCCTAATGCTACTTGAATACCATACATTAATTGTTTCAAAAAATCAAGTAAAACTACACTATTATTTCTAGTACATTGGTCTAAAGTTCTTGCAATAAAATGAAGATTAACATGAATGTTCATTATTTTACCTACAAAAGGTGAGTCTGTTTTAAAATCTGTTCCTAAAATTTCTTCCCAATACACCCCACTAATTAATTCTGGGTTATCAGCATCTCTAGTTCTAAAAGGAATAGCACATACTGAAGGATCAGATGAAAATTGTTCTGGGAAAGTATAGCAGTAATTATTTTCTTCCTCAAAATCTATGTTGATGAAAGGGGTTTCATTTATATTATAAACTAATAAATTGGTCTGGATATAGCTTAATAGATTTGACAAAGTAGTATATTGGAATGGAGCATTTTTAGATGGAGCTGTACTTTGGCCAAGAGAACTACCATTAATCCCACTTGTTACCTCTACTGGGGCTCTTGAATAAAGCATTACACTATCTCCTGATTTTGAAACTGCAACTTTTTTAGGTTTACTTATACCTTCACTTCCTGCAGATATAGGTAAAACATACTCTTTTTCTGAAGATTTTAATTCATTATAAAGATCATATAGATATTTATTAAAGTCTGTTTTATCTTTTTGAACTAATAAAGTATCTGGGTTTTCTGTTAAACGTGTTATACTATTTGCTGGAGGTTTTAAGGTGTAACCTTTTTTAAATTTAGGGTCTTTTAGAGTCCTTTGGAAGTATGCTTCAATGCCTGGTTCTCCACTATTTCTCCTTTCTGTTCCTTCGTTGCCTTCACAATACCAATATTCTTTATAATATCTAGAAGTTTTCTTAAGGACTCTTACTTGATAATTTACTTTTTGTCTATTCCATAAAGTCCCTCGGTCAACATTTAAATATATATATCCTTCATCACTTTGAGAAGAGGAAGAATTTGAATTTTTTCGGGGTTTAGGAGGTTCAAAAGTAGGTAAAGTTCTATTAATTGTTAAAGAATCAATTACATCTCCAGTTGAGATAGCAGAAACAACAATATCATAGGT